>JBJTAU010000392.1:0-2912 GCA_046090965.1 Limisphaerales bacterium
GCCGCTTCGCACGGTAATCGTTTTTTCGCCCCCGGCCATCAGGGACAGAGATGCGACCGGGCTTCCCCTTACGTTATACGCGATACGCATTACGTTTGCCGCACCGCGAAATGCGTAATGCGCAAAACGTAAGCTCACTTCGCCTCCGCAACCGCCTTCGCCCAGTCCTTCAGGAAAATGTCCAAGCCCACGTCTGTGAGCGGGTGGTCGTAGAGCAGCTTCAACGTGTCGAAGAACATCGTGCAGACATCGGAGCCGGCGAGCGCGGCCTGGAGGACGTGCTCGGGATGGCGGATGGCGGCGGTGAGAATCTGCGTCTCGTAGCCGTAGTTGTCGTAGATGGTGCGAATCTGCCGCACGAGGTCCATGCCGGTGTGGCCCACGGCGTCGAGCCGGCCCACGAACGGGCTGATGTAGGTCGCGCCGCACTTGGCGGCGAGCAACGCCTGGAGCGGGGAGAAGTTCAGCGTGACGTTGGTCTTGATGCCGTCGGCGGAAAGCTCCTTCACCGCCTTCAAACCCTCGCGGATGACGGGCACCTTCACGACCACTTGCTTGCCGAGCTTCGCGAGTTTGCGGCCTTCCTTCACGATTTCCTTCGCGTCGAGCGCGATGGTTTCGAGGCTCACCGGGCCGTGGGTGAGCGCGAGGATTTCGCGATAGACCTCGAACGGCTTGCGCCCGGTCTTCATCACGTGCGTCGGATTGGTCGTGACGCCGTCCACGATGCCCCAGCTCAGGGCTTCCTTGATTTGCGCGAAGTCAGCGGTGTCGATGAAAAGTTGCATGGCAGTGGGGCGAGGGTGCGCGTCCGGCGTTGGCAGTCGAGCGGAAAAGCGCCGTCGGTTTTGCGCTCGACTCGACTTGCCCGCCTCTCAACCATCCGCGCATGAATTTCGTCACCCACCTGGAATGCGCCAACTGCGTCGCGCGCTACGACGCGGACAAGGTCCACAACCTTTGCCCCGCCTGCCAGAAGCCGCTCTGGGTGAAATACGACCTGGACGCGATGAAGAAGAACTTCCCCAAGAAGGCGCTCTTCGGTCGCCCGCCGACCATCTGGCGCTACCTCGAAATGCTGCCCGTGCGCGACCCGAACAAGATCGTTTCGCTGACCGAGACCATCACGCCGATTCTCGAAGCCAAGCGGCTCGCGGCGCATTTCGGCGTGAAGCACCTCTTCGTGAAGGACGAGAGCCGCCTGCCCACCGGCAGCTTCAAGGCGCGCGGCATGGCGATGGCCATCACGATGGCGAACCACTTCGGGACGAAGCGCGTCGCGTGCCCCACCGCCGGCAACGCAGGCGGCGCAATGGCCGCCTACGCCGCGCGCGCGGGCATGGAGTCGTTTGTCTTCATGCCGGAGGACACGCCGGTCATCAACCAGAAGGAGTGCTTCCTCGCGGGCGCGAAGACCTTCCTCGTCAACGGTCTCATCACCGATTGCGGGCGCATCGTCGGCGAGGGCAAGGCGAAGAAAAACTGGTTCGATGTCTCCACGCTCAAGGAGCCGTATCGCATCGAGGGCAAGAAGACGATGGGCCTCGAACTCGCCGAGCAGTTCGACTGGGAACTGCCCGACGTGATCCTCTACCCGACTGGCGGTGGCACGGGCTTGATCGGCATGTGGAAAGCTTTCGCCGAACTCGAGGCGCTCGGCTGGCTGAAGTCGGCGAAAAAGCCCCGCATGATTTCCTGCCAGAGCACCGGCTGTGCGCCCATCGCCGAGGCGTTCAAGAAGAACGACCGATTCGCCAAGAAGTTCGAGAACGCCGCGACCATCGCCAGCGGCATCCGCGTGCCGGCGGCGGTTGGCGACTTCATGATCCTCGACGCCGTGCGCGCCAGCGGCGGCGTGGCGCTGGCGACGCCGGAAGAGGACATCCCGAAGTGGATGCAACTCGCGTCGTCGCGCGAAGGCATCGCGCTGTGCCCGGAGACGGCGGTCTGCTTCGGTGCGCTCGAAGTGCTGCTCAAGCAAGGCAAGATCAAACCGACCGAGCGCATCGTGGTGTTCAACACCGGCGCGGCGCAGAAATATCCCGAGGCGGTGAAAGAGCAATTGCCGCGCGTGGACTGCACGAAGCCCATCGAGTGGGAGAAGATTTAGCCCGTGGCCACGTTCGTGAGAACGTGGGTTGTGGATTCGAGCCACGCTCTCACGAACGTGGCCACGTGAGCAGTTATGGACATCCTCATCACCGAAGACCTGCAAGCGCCCGCGATTGATGCGCTGGCCACGAAGTTCTCCGTCGTCCGCGAGCCGTTGCTGTGGAAGGACGCGGCGAAACTGAAGGCCGCGCTCGCTGACGCCCGCACCGTGATGGTGCGCAACCAAACTCAGCTCACCGCCGACGTGCTGACCGCCGCGCCGAAGCTCCTCGCCATCGGTCGCGTGGGCGTGGGGTTGGACAACATTGATTTGCCCACGGCCAACGCGCGCGGCATCGCCGTCATCGCGCCGCTGGAGGCGAACGCGGTCAGCGTGGCGGAACTCACGCTCGGCCTGCTGCTCGCGCTGGCGCGGAAGATTCCGCAGGCCGACCGCTCGACGAAGGCCGGCGGCTGGGACCGGCGCGGCTGCACGGGCATCGAGCTGGCCGGCAAGACGCTGGCGATCTGCGGCTTTGGCCGCATCGGCAAGCTGGTGGCGAAGCGCGCGGCGGTGTTTGGCCTGCGGTTGGTCGTGTTCGACCCGTTCGTAAAGCCCGGCGATGCCACGTTGACCGAAACCAGCGCGACTGTCTGCGCGAAGCTGGAGGAAGCCTTGGACCAGGCCGACTTCATCACCACGCACTCGCCGCTCACGCCGGAGACGAAACGGATGTTCAACGCACACAGCTTTGCCGCGATGAAGCGCGGCGCATTCTTCATCAACACATCGCGCGGCGGGGTCGTGGACGAGGCGGCGT
>JBJTAU010000393.1:0-5032 GCA_046090965.1 Limisphaerales bacterium
GAATTATTCGGCGGCCAACGGGATGTCCCGGCGGAATCGCTCTTCCAGGCCGGGCGCGGTGATCCCGCCAAGGCCCGGTTCCATCGCCCAGCTCCGGTGCGGGTGGCGGATCGCGACTGGCTGCTGGTGCAGGCGTCCTCCCCGGCCTTCGAGAGCAGCCTGCACCAGCGCCTGCCGCCGATCGTCCTGGGGCTGGGCATCTCCGTGAACTTGCTGCTCTTCGGCATCGCCTGGGCGCAGGCCCGCGCGCGCATGGAAGCCGAGCGGTTGGCGGAGGACTTGCGCAGCGTGCAGGAACGCGACCGCCTCTTGGAGCGCGCCACCAACGACGCCATCTGGGACTGGGACATCGCCGGCAACCGCCTCATCTGGAACGAGGCCGTGCAGGCCATGTTCCGTTATTCCGCCGAGGCCGTGTCGCCCCAGCTCGAATGGTGGATGGAGCGCCTCCACTCCGAGGACCGCCGCCGCGTGTGGAACGGCCGCGAGGCCGCCGTGCAGACCGGTGGCGAGTTCTGGGCGGACGAATACCGCTTCCGGCGCGGCGACGGCTCCTTCGCCTACGTCATTGACCGCGGCTACATCATCCACGACCGGCAGGGCGTCGCGGTGCGGATGATCGGCTCGATGGTGGACATCTCCGCGCAACGCGAAGCGGAGGAGGCCCGCCAGCAGTCCGAACGCAAGCTCGCCCTGCACATCCAGCAAACCCCGCTCGCCGTCATCGAGTGGAATCTGAACTTTCAAGTCACCTCCTGGAACCCCGCCGCCGAGCGCATCTTCGGCTACGCTGCATCCGAGGCGCTGGGTCGCCACGCGGCGGAACTCATCCTGATCTTCTCCGAGAAAAGGGAACCGGGCACCAACCTCTTCACGAATCTCCTCGCCGGCGTGCGCCTCTCCGAGGAAGCCCGCGAACACGTCCAGCGCACCTGGCAGGACGTGCTCAAAAACGTGCTGCCCGACAAGACCGGGACCGGCCCCGGCACGCGCCAGAGCATCAACGCCTTTGCCATCGCCAACCGCACCAAGGACAAGCGCACCATCATCTGCGACTGGTATAACACCCCGCTCATTGACGCCACCGGCCAGATCATCGGCGTCGCCTCCCTGGTGCTGGATGTGACCGGCCGCAAGCAGGCGGAGGACGCCCTCGCCGCCGAGAAGGAGCGCCTCACCGTCACGCTGCGCTCCATCGGTGACGGCGTGATCGCCACCGACACCGAGGGCCGCGTCAGCATCATCAACAAACTCGCCGAGGACCTTACCGGCTGGCGACAGGGCGACGCGCTCGGCCAGCCGCTCCCCTCCGTGTTCAGCGTCGTCCACCAACGCACGCGCCAGACCTACCGCAACCCGGTCTCGCAGGTCCTTGCCACCGGCGAGATCGTGGACCTGCCCGACCAGAGCATCCTCGTCGCGCGCAATGGCACCGAACGGATGATCGCCGCCAGCGCCGCGCCCATCCGCGACCAGGAGAGCAAGATCATCGGCTCCGTGCTCGCGTTCCGCGACATCAGCGACCAGCAGGCCATCATGGAGGAACGCGTGCGCGCCTCGAAGCTCGCCTCGCTGGGCATCCTCGCCGGCGGCATCGCGCACGACTTCAACAACATCCTCACCGCCGTCATCGGCAACATCTCCTTCGCCCGCCTCTTCTGCCAGCCGGGGGAGAAGCAGTTCGAGCGGCTGGAGGAGGCGGAAAAAGCCGCGCTGCGCGCCAAGGACCTCGCCACGCAGCTCCTCACCTTCGCCAAGGGCGGCGCGCCCGTGCGCCAGACCGCGTCGCTCCCCGAGCTGATTCGCGACTCGACCAGCTTCGCGCTGCGCGGCTCGAACGTGCGCTGTGAATTCCAAGCCGCGCCGGACCTGTGGCCCGTCGAGGTGGACCAGGGCCAGTTCAGCCAGGTCATTCAGAACCTTGTCATCAACTCGGTGCAGGCCATGCCCAACGGCGGCGTCGTGCGTGTCTCCGCCGATAACGTCACCCTCGAGGCGGACTCCCCCTTGGCGCTGGCCCCGGGCCGCTACTGCCGCGTCACCGTCAAGGACCACGGCTCGGGCATCAAGCCTGAGCACCTCGGCAAGGTCTTCGACCCGTATTTCACCACCCAGGAAAAGGGCACCGGGCTGGGCCTGGCCACCTCCTACTCCATCGTGAAGAAACACGAAGGCCTCATCACCGTGGACTCAACGCTGGGCGTCGGCTCCGAGTTCCACGTCTATCTGCCCGCGTCCGAGAAGCAGGTGAAGACCGCGGCCCCCGAACCGGTCACCGCCGTGCAGGGTCAGGGCCGCATCCTCGTCATGGACGACGAGGAACTCATCCGCGAACTCGCCCAGACCGCGCTGGAATTCCTCGGCTACCAGGTGGACGCCGTGGCCGATGGCGAGGCATGCATCAATGCCTACGTCGCCGCGCGCGCCGAGGGCCGTCCCTACGCCGCCCTCATCATGGACCTCACCATCCCGGGCGGCATGGGCGGCAAGGAAGCCATTCAGCGCCTCCGGGAAATTGACCCCGACGTGCGCGCCATCGTTTCCAGCGGCTACTCGCACGGCCCCGAAATGGCGAACCACAAACAGCACGGCTTCCGCGGCATGGTCGGCAAGCCCTACAAGGTCGAGGAACTCGCGCGCGAAATCACCGCCGTCATCAACGGCAAGGGAGCTTGAACAGAGGGGATGGGGGATAGGCAATGGGGGATAGGGCGGAAGTAGTTTTCCCCTATTTCCTATTTCCCATCCCCTATCCCCTTCTCCAAAGAAACATCCGCTCCAGCCCTGTGCGGTTCGGATACGAGCGTGGTGTCCACTCCTCCAGCAGTTCGAAATGCGGTGAGAAGTGCGCCCAGATTTCTTCGCGGCCCACACCGAAGGGCGGGCCTTCCTTGTCCGGGATGAAATAGTTCACGGCGAGATAGTGCCCGACCGGCTTCAGCCACCGCAGCACTGCGCGCACGTAGTCGTCGCGCCGGTCCGGTTGGATGGCGCAGAAGCAAGTGTGCTCGAAGACCCAGTCGAACTGATCGCTTGGTTCGTCCGCGAGGAAGTCTCCCAGCCGAAACTCAGTTCGCTCCGGCAATCCTGCTGCCTGGGCTCGTTCCACTGCGCTCGGCGCAATGTCCAAGCCCGTGGCCAGAAACCCTGCCGCCGCCCATGCGCGCACGTCATGCCCCAGCCCGCAGCCCGGCACGAGCACCGAGCCGCGCGGCCAGTCGGGATGCGCCGCCAACCAGTCCACCAGCCCCGGTGACGCCTCGCCCTTGTCCCACGGCGTGTCGTTCGCTTGATACTGCGCTTCCCAGTTGGTGCTCATGCGCGCCGGCGCCCTTCACGCTTTCCGCCGCGCCACCACGAACGCGCACAGCATCCCGTAGCGCAGCGGCGTGAGGTTCAGCAGCCAGTCCAGCGGCGCAAACACATGGCGGTCCGTGCAGAGCGCCTGCTCGACCACGCAGCCGAGTCGCTCCAACTGGAACGCCATCTCCAGCGCGTTCGTCATGATGATCGCATCGTCGTCCGGCTCGAACGGTGTCTTCACCACCGGAGCCACGCGCTCGAAGCGCACTTGCTCCGGCGCTTCCCGCATCTGCCGGCGCTTCGCAAGCAGCCGCTGGAGATTGCGCCACTTGTTGCCCAACCCGCGCATCCGGTAGTGGTAGTCGCGCAGGCCGATGACGCGGAGAAAGTTCGGGCTGCTCACCACGACCTTGCCGCCCGGCTCCGTCACGCGCACCAGTTCGGCGAGGAACGCCTCCGCCTCGTCCACATGTTCCAGCACGTTCAGCGCGCCGACACAGGCGAAATGCTGGTCTGGAAACGGCAGCCGCTTCCCATCGTAGAGCTGGCAGCGCTCGCTGAACTCCCGCGCCCGCGCGATGTTCGGCTCCGAGACATCCACGCCGTAAGCCTCCACGCCGTCCCGCGTCAGCGCACCCACCACCTGCCCGACGCCGCAGCCCACGTCCAGCACGCGACCGCCCGCGCGGATTGGCCGCAATGCGTCGGTGTATTTGCCGTAGAAGGCCGGATCCCAGCCCGCGAGAAACTCCGCGTAGGCTTCGTTGTTCCGGTAAAACGACTCGTGCTGGCCCATGCCGCGCGGACTATCCGGGCAGCACGGGCGCGGCGGCAAGGGCAAGTTGATCAAGTTGTTCCGAGGGCTGATCACAACTCACCTTCGGCGAGCCGCCCTCTCCTTAGCACGGGGCTTCAGCCCGGTGTCAGCGAGCAACATGCGCCCAGCCGTCTCAACGGCTTGGTGACTCTTTCTACCAGCAAACCGTTGAAACGGTTTGCCTTCGCGCCTCCGCGTTCACCCGGCTGGAGCCGGGTGCTAATGAGAGGGCGTAAATCCTTTCCTGCCCTCCTGCCTTCCTGATTCAATCCGTTGCGCATGAAACTCTTGGTCATCGGCTCCGGCGGACGCGAACACGCGCTGGTGTGGAAGCTCGCGCAGTCGTCGCACGTCACGCGGATGTGGTGTGCGCCGGGCAACGCCGGCATCGGCGAGGAGCGGCTCGCGCAGAACGGCGCGAACGTCGAGTGCGTCACCGTCGGCGCGGAGGACTTGCCCAAACTGCTTGCGTTCGCGCAGCGGGAGCGGCCGGACTTCACCGTCGTTGGGCCCGACAACCCGCTCGCGGCGGGCGTGGTGGATTTGTTCCAGGCGAACGGCTTCAAAATCTGGGGGCCGAACCAGCGCGCCGCGCAATTCGAGGCGAGCAAGGCCTTCTCGCAGGATTTCATGGAGCGCCACGGCATTCCCACGGCGCAGTCCGGCACGTTCACGGAACCGGTTGCGGCGAAGAAGTTCTGCGCCAGCCTCGACGGCCGGTGCGTCGTGAACGCCGACGGCCTCGCGCTCGGCAAAGGCGTCTTGATTTGCACCACGCTCGCGCGAGCCGAAGCCGCCGTGGACGAAATCATGGTGAGCAAAGCCTTTGGCGCGGCGGGCCAGCGCATCGTCATTCAGGAACTGCTCGAAGGCATGGAGATTTCCCTGCACGCGCTCTGTGACGGCAAGGTG
>JBJTAU010000394.1:0-2758 GCA_046090965.1 Limisphaerales bacterium
AAATCCGCGATGGCTTTCACGAGCGCGACGGGCTTGGCTTCCGCACTGCCACGCGGCGCAACGGTCACGAGGATTTTGCTGAGGGCGAAGTTGCCGTTGTCCGCGCGTCCCGGCCCACTCTTGGTCATGGAAGTGTGGGCGAGTGCTTCGAGGCGCAAACCCGTAAGCCGCCGCTGCGCGGTATGGAAAGTGAATGTGTATTCGTCGCTCGCGCCGTTTGCGCCCTCGGCCAAGTAGGACAAGTCGTCGAGCTTCTTAAACGTCGTGCCGGCCTTGGACTTCGTGCTGGCCAACTCGACTACCGTCCACACGCTTCCCGTCGGCATCGCCGCGCCGGCGGACAGCCAAGCGTCAAACTTCGGTAACAGCTCGGCTTCGTGGCGTTTGAGTTCAGCGGCGAGAGGCGCGGCTTCGGCCTGCCACTTGGCTTTTGCGTCACGGGTTTTCTCGGGCTCCATTTCGAGGTCGAGCACACTGCGAACGGTCGTCGTGAAGGTGGACAGCAGCCGGTAGTAATCCTCGTTCGGCAAGGGGTCGTATTTGTGGTCGTGACAGCGCGCGCAGCCGATGGTGAGACCGAGGAACGCGGAGCCGGTGGTCGAGAGCATGTCGTCCATGGCGTCGTAGCGCGTGCGTTCGACCTCGTTGGCGGTGATTTGCGTGGGGAAAACGCCCGCGCCGAGAAAGCCCGTGGCGCTGAGAGCCAGCGGGTTGTCGGGCTCGAACTCGTCGCCGGCGAGCTGCCACCGGAGGAACTGGTCGAACGGCATGTCGCTGTTGAGCGCCTTGATGACGAAGTCGCGGAAATGGAACGCGCCGGGGCGGTCGTAGTCGTGCTCGAAGCCGCTGCTCTCGGCGAAGCGCGCGACGTCGAGCCAGTGGCGCGCCCAGCGTTCGCCGAAGCGCGGCGAATCGAGAAGTTGCGCGACGAGCTTCGGCCAGGCGTCGGGCGAAGTGTCTTTCACGAAGGCATCCACGGCCTCGGGTGACGGCGGGATGCCGTGGAGGTCGAGGTAAGCGCGACGGACGAGTGTGCGCTTGTCGGCGGGCGGGGCGAGTTGGCGCGGGGAGGCTTTGGCGAGGAGGAAGCGGTCGAGGGGAGAGTAATTAGTGATTAGTGATTGTGTGTTAAGTGAAGCGCTCGATCGGGCTGCGGTGCCCGAAGCGCCTGAAGCCGACCTATTACTAATTACTAAATACTTCCCATCCGGCACCGCCACTTTCGCCAACGGCAGAAACGCCCACCACTTCCGGTCTTCCTCCGTGACCTTCGACTTGTCCTTCACCACGCGGCCGGGGACGAGCGGCGTATCGTAAGGCGCGCCGTCGTCGATCCACGACGCGAGGCGGGCGATGGTTTCGGCGGAAAGTTTGTCCGCCTTCTCCGGCATGTGCGGCTCCTCCGCGTGACGGACGAGTTTCAGCAAGCGGCTATCCGACGAGCTGAACGGAACGACGACCGCGCCTTCGGGGCCGCCCTTGAGCAAGTCCTCGCGCGTAGCTAGGTCGAGGCCGCCCTTCGTCTTCTCGCCACCGTGGCAACTGAGGCAGCTCTTCACCAGCACCGGCCGGACGTGTTGCGTAAACGTGACGAGACCGCGAGTCATGCGCTCGGCGTGATCGGCGGGCAGCGGGGCAGCGGCAAAAACCGACGGCGCGAAGAGCAGGCCAGCGCAGAGCACCGCCAACGCCCTTACGCACGGTTGCGCTACATCCTCGAATCGCTTTGGACTCATTCGCGCGTGATGGCTTCGTCGAGGTTTAGGAGGATGTTTGCGGTCACGGTGTAGGCGGCGAGTTCGGCGGGGTCCAGCTTCGCGTCGGGCTTGAACTCGCCTTGCGCGAGCAGGGACTTCGCGGCGTCGGCGTCGGCGCGGTATTTGGCGAGGCGTTTTTCCAAACCAGCGGTGAGCACGGCGAGGTCCGCCTTCTCCGGCGCGCGACCGAGGACGCGACGGAAGCCGTGCGTGACCCGATCGGCGGAAGTTGCGCCGCCTTCGGTGAGCATGCGCTGCGCGAGCGCGCGGGCAGCCTCGACGTAGGTGACTTCATTCAGCAACGCGAGCGCCTGCAGCGGCGTGTTCGTGCGGCTGCGCTTCACGGCGCAAACTTCGCGCGTCGGCGAATCGAAGAGCAGCATCGTGGGCGGCGCGGCGGTGCGTTTCCAAATCGTGTAGAGCGTGCGGCGGTAGAGGCCGTCGCCAGTGTCGTGCTTGTAGCCGCGCAAGTCGCCGTAGCGACTCGTCTCGTCCCACACGCCCTCGGGCATGTAGGGGCGCACGCTCGGGCCACCGAGCCGCTCGACGAGCAGCCCGCTCGCAGCGAGCGCCTGGTCGCGGATCAGCTCGGCGGGCAGGCGGAAGCGCGGGCCGCGCGCGAGCAGGCGGTTCTCCGGGTCGCGCGCCACGCGCACCGGCGTGACCTTCGAGCTTTTCCGATACGCTGCGGACAGCACGATGGCGTTCTGAAACGCCTTCATGTCCCAGCCGCCGCGGATGAACTCCGTCGCGAGCCAATCGAGCAACTCCGGGTGACTCGGCGGGTCGGCTTGGTTGCCGAAATTCTCCGTCGTCTTGACCAAGCCCGTGCCGAAAAATTTCTCCCACGTGCGATTCACCCACACGCGCGACGTGAGCGGGTTCTCGGGGGCGACGAGCCACTGCGCGAGGCCGAGGCGGTTCGTCGGCGAGCCGGCGGGCAACGGCGGCAGGACCGCCGGCACGCCCGCGCTGACCTTGTCGCCCTTCTTGTCGTATTC
>JBJTAU010000395.1:0-13736 GCA_046090965.1 Limisphaerales bacterium
GCGAAGTCCTCGTCGCCGTGGAGGAGGGCGACGGGGGCGGCGGGTTGGGCGACAGGGGGCATCGAGGGGCGAAGAAGTGATTAGTAATTAGTGCTTAGTCGGCGCGGTGGATTCGGAGCGAGCACTGATTACTAATCACTAATTACTTTCCCGCTCACGCCTCCTGCTCGCCGGTCCCCTCGTTGAGCTTGTCGAGATACTCGGTCATGTCCTCGACCTGCTCGAAGAGCGGCTTGGCGACGAAGACGGGGCGCTTGTGCGCGGCGGCGAGGGCGAGGCAGTCGCTGGGGCGGGCGTCAATCTCGACGAGCTTGCGGCCCAACTCGTTCTCCTGCTTCAGGATGAGCCGCGCGAAGTAGGTCGAGTTTTTCAGCTCGGTGATGATGACGCGCTCGACGGTGATGCCGAAGCCCTTGAAGACGTTGACCATGAGGTCGTGCGTGAGCGGGCGTTCCTTGGGTTGGTCGCGCAGGAACATGCCGATGACCGCGCCGAGGTTGTGCTCGACCTGGATGACGAAGACCTTCTCGTCGTTGCCCACGAAGATGGCGCAGCCGCTGTTCGCGGGGAGGATCCCGCGGATTTGCACGGGCACCACTTCGTTCTTCATGCCGCGAGTTTAGGCGCGGGGCGAAGGCGTGACAAGGGGCAGGTGGCCGCCGTGCTAGCCTTGCTCCGCGCCCTTGACTCCCGATTTCCGTTGCCAGCACTATCCCACCGGCGTCTCGGCCCGGGGAACCACAGCCCGCACCTCCACCGAGACTCCACCTGAACTCAGTTGAATTGACACTGGCCCATGAAACTCGACGAACTCTACTCCTCGCTGACCATCAAGACCGGCGCGAAGCTCGCGCTGATCGTGCTCGACGGCCTCGGTGACATCGCCACCGCCGCCACCGGCAACATGACGCCGCTGGAAGCCGCCTCCACACCGAACCTCGATGCGCTCGTGAAGTCCGGCTGCGCGCAAGGCCGCATGATCCCGGTCGCCCCCGGCATCACGCCCGGCAGCGGCCCCGGCCACCTCGGGCTGTTCGGCTACGACCCGCTGGAATTCGAAGTGGGTCGGGGAGTGATTGAGGCGCTGGGCTTAGGCTTGGAGCTCAAGGCCGGCGACGTCGCCGCGCGCGCGAACTTCTGCACACTGGATAAGAAGAGCGTCGTCACCGATCGCCGCGCGGGCCGCATCGCGACGGAAGTTTGCGAGGAGCTGTGCGCGTTGCTCGCGAAGAAAATCAAGAAGCTGGGCGACACGCAGGTCCTCATCAAGGCCGGCAAGGAGCACCGCTTGGTCGTCATCTTCCGGGGCAAAGGCCTTGAAGGGCCGTGCAGTTCGACTGACCCGAACCGCGAGGGTTTGAAGCTGCTGGAGTCGAAGCCCGAGGACGCGAAGAACGCGAAGCAGAAGCAGACCGCCAAACTCATCGCCGCGTTTTACAAAAAGGCGCTGCCCATCCTCGCCGGGCACCCGAAGGCCAACGGCTTCCTCATGCGCGGCATCGCGCACCAGCCGGAGATTCCCATCTTCGAGCAGCGCTATCAGCTCAAGCCCGCCGCGCTCGCGGTCTATCCCATGTATAAGGGCCTGGCGCAGCTCGTGGGCATGAACAAGATCGAAGGGCCGCAGACCATTGCCGAGCAGTGCCAGCGCTACGTGGCGGAATACGAGAACTACGACTTCTTCTTCCTCCACTACAAATACACGGACAAATACGGCGAGGACGGCAACTTCGAGGCGAAGAAGAAGGCCATCGAAGACTTCGACGCCGCGCTGCCCATCCTGCTGGAGAAGAAACCGGACGTGCTCGTCATCACCGGCGACCACTCGACGCCCTGCGCGATGAAGGGCCACTCGTGGCATCCGCAGCCGGTGCTGCTCCACAGCTCCTGCAGCGGTTCGGACAAGCTCGACCGCTTCACGGAGACCGGCGCCAACAGCGGCTCGCTCGGCATCTTCGAGGCGAAGCATCTCATCCGCCTCATGCAGGCGAACGCGAAGATGTTCGACAAGTTCGGGGCGTAGTCGCTGACGAAATTTCGTCGGCACGAGCCGGTTCACTGCGTTGCGCGGCGACCGGCTCGTTGCGTTTCAGGCGTTGAGCACACCCTGCAACCGCCCGAGAAATTCCAACTCGCGCTGTTTGACGGAAATCGCCGAGTTGTCCAGATGCCGCTGGTCGCGGCCACCGCCGTGCAACTCCTGGACGCGCGCGGCGAAGAACGGCTTGGGATTGGCGGCGGCGGCGATTTCTTGCTTGAGCACCTCCTGCCAGTGCGGGATGCGCGCGAGCAGATCGGCGGCGTCCTTGGGCTGGTAGGTTTCCATCAGCTTGAGCAACGCGAGCAAATCCTCGCGCTGGTAGAAGTGCTCGCTCGTGGCCGCGAGCAGGTAGCGGAAGAGCACGGCCCGGCGCGGCTCCTTGTTCCACACGATGCGGCGGGCCAGCGCCTTGAGCAGTGCGCGGTCCCCCACCGGCGGCAGCGAGTGCAGGAGCTTGCCCAGTGGGTCCGGGATGACCACGTCGAGATTCAGCCGCGTGACGTAGCGTTCCAGGCTCACCTCGCGCAGCCGGATGGCGTGCGCGGTGCCGTCTTCCGTGGTTAACCGCGTGACTGTGGGGCGGTCGCCCAATTTGCGAACGAGCCCGGGCCATTCGTTGGCCGGCAAGGTCTGGCGGTCGAGCAACTCGGAGAAGGCGGACTGTTCGGCGAGCGTGGGGGTGAACAGCGGCGAAAACAGCAGATCAATCTCGTAATCCTCCAGCGCGGCGAGCTGCCCGGTGAAGAACGCGCCCAGCTCATCACGGCTCACGGAATAGTGCGAGGCCAGGTGGTCCACGACCTGTTTGAGCAGCGCGCGCGGCCGCTCTAATTCCGTCGCCACCGCATCCACGAAAACTTGCATGGGCGGAGTATGTGGGGAGGGGACGCGTTTGCAACCGCGCACGCGCTCACTTCGTGTCCGTCTGAATCTCGATCCACAGCTCGCCGATTTGGAGCTTGTTGCCGCCGGCGAGTGTGTGGGTCGAGTTGGAGAGCTTGTTCTCCATCTGCACGCGGCCGTCGCGGAAGGTCACGATGGCGGTCACGGGCGGGAAGCCCGTGTGCTTGGGCAGGTAGAGGTGCGCCTCGGGCGAGCTGCCCAGGATGACCGGCGTAGCACCGAGGTTGATGACGGTGCGCTCGTTCTCGTGCCAGTGAACGATGAGTGCCGCCTCGCGCGCCAGCCGTTCCACCAGCGCGACGACGAGGCCGATGGTGAGACCGAGGATGGCCGCACCAACGAGCCGGCCGGAAACTTCGCCGGACTTGGCGAGCGCGACGAGGAAGGCCACCGCCCCGAGCCCGCCGCCGACCAAGCCCGCGAAGCCGGCGCGGAACTTCGGCAGGTTCGGGATGAAGAACGCGAGGCCAACGCCCAGCAACGCGCCGAGCAACGACCAGCCCACGAGCTGCCCGGCCTTGATGATGAGCGGCAGCACGCGCTCGGCCTCGGTTTCGGAGAGTTGGGCGGCCACGCTGTTCGCGCCCAGCGCAAAGAGGTGCTGGCTCAACGCGCCGGAAATCAACCCAGCCAGCACGCCGCCACCGAGCACCAGCGCGGCTTCCTTGACGTTGAACAGCGCGCGCCGCAGCAGGAAGTTCTGCGCCGCCACGATGAGCGCGGCCATGCCGACGGCGAGCAGCGAGGTCCACAGCCCGATGACGAGCGTGGTCTTGAGCGAGGGCGGCTGGCGCTGGTTGAGCTTGGCGAGGTCGGCCGGCGGCGGTGCCTTCTTCATCTCGAACGAGTGCACCAGGTTGGTCTGACCATGGCGGATGGTGCCGCGGAACTCCTGCGCCTTGCCGCCTTGTTTGATGGCGATGGTGTAGGGCGTCTCGTTGACGGGTGAGTGGAGAGAGTAATGATGGACGAACACTTGGTAGGTGCCCTCGGGCGCGCCGTTGGTGGGCCAGTAGATGTTCTCGACGGGCTGGCTGGAGTAGGGCGCGCGGGCGTTCTTGTCCACGTCCAGTTCGCCCTGTAAAGCGGACTTCTTGTGCCCGTAAAAGATGCGCTCACCTCCCGGATCCACGCAGTGCAGGTCGAGGTCGTTGAAGTTGTCCCACATCAGCGAAATCTGCACGTCGCCCGTCTTGGCCTCCTCGCGCTGGAGGCGCTTTTGCAGCTCGTTGCTGAAGACCAGCACGGGCGCGGCGGGCTGACCCTTGGCCTCCTCGCCTTCCTTCGGTGCGGCGGGCTTGATGACCTTGAGCAACGGCTCGCCCGCCGCCCAGCCCAGCACGCAACCGAGCGCGCCCAGCAGGCCGAACAGAATCGGCTTCGGAATCAGGTGGATGAGCTTCCGCATGAGACGCGGCAGTGAAGCACGACGCGGCTCAGAGCGCCAGCGCAACGGGGAACGCGTTGACCGGTCGGACGACGCGGTTCATCCTCCGCCCATGCGCCTCTGCCGTTTCGCCCAAGGCTCCGCCGTCCGCGCGGGCTTCTACTTCGACGCGACCCTCGTCCCGCTCGACGCCGCCGCGCGTGTGTATCGCGACCGCACACACAAGGAAATCGCGTTGCCCGCCGGCGATGACTTGCTCGCTCTCCTGCCCGGCGGCAGCCAGTTCGCCGCCGCGCGCGAGTTGGGCGGCTGGCTGATGGCCAATCGCGACGTGGCCGACGGCGTGGCGCTGGCCGTCGACAAGGTGCAGTTGCTCACGCCCATCCCGCGCCCGCCGAAGATCATTTTGCTCGCCGGCAATTACAACGAGCACATCAAGGAAGGCGGCGGCCAGGCCACCGAGCGCGCGAAGACGTTTCCCTATCTCTTCCAAAAGCCTCCCACGACCACGCTCAACCACCCCGGCGCGCCTATCGTCATCCCGAAGGTCTCGCCCAACCATGTGGACTGGGAGTGCGAGTTGGGCGTCGTGCTCGCCAAGCGCTGCCGGCACGTGAAGGAAGCCGAGGCCCTCGGCTACGTCGCGGGCTACACCGTGGTGAACGACATCTCCGACCGGAAGTTCCGCCCGAACCCCGGGCGCGAGAAACGCGAGAAGGACTCGTTCTTCGACTGGCAGCACGGCAAGTGGCACGACACGTTTTGTCCCGTCGGCCCGTGCGTGACCTCCGCCCACGCGCTGCCCGACCCGCAGAAACTTGGCCTCACGCTCAAGGTCAACGGCAAGACCTGGCAGAACGCCACGACTGGCCAAATGAGTTTCCCCGTCGCCGCCATCATCGAGTTCGTCTCCGCCATCGTGACCTTGGAGCCGGGCGACATCATCTCTACCGGCACGCCGTCCGGCGTCGGCAACACCACCGGCACCTACCTCAAGCCCGGCGACCAGATGGAAGCCGCCATCGAAGGCATCGGCGTGCTGCGGAGCCACATGGTGGCGGAGTAATTCCCTCCGGCTCGACACCCGTCCCGCCGCCGCCTACCTTCGGCGCGCCGATGCCCGCCGCCCTGCAACTGCTCCACGAACTCATCGCGCTGCCCAGCGTGAACCCCGCGTTCCTGCCGGGCCGCGAGGAACTCACTGGCGAACGGCGCGTCGCGGACTTCCTCGCATCCACCGCCGACCGCGCCGGACTGGAGCTGAAGTGGCAGGAAGTTTTCCCCGGTCGTTCCAACCTACTCATCCATCTCACGCCACCGGGTGGAAAAGCCCGTCGCCGCATTCTGCTCGCGCCGCACATGGACACCGTAGGCGTGGACAGCGAAGCGCGCTTCAAGCCGGTGATGAAAGGCGGTCGCCTGCACGGACGCGGCGCGTGCGACACCAAGGGCAGCATCGCCGCGTATCTTTCCGCGCTCCTCGAACTCGCCACGCGCGGCCCGCGCCCACGCGAGACCGAGATCATTCTCGTTGCGCTCGTGGACGAGGAGAACAACCAAAGCGGCAGCCGCGCGTTGGTGAAGAAAAAACTAAAGGCCGACCTCGCCATTGTCGGCGAGCCAACGCTTTGCCAAGTCATCACCGCGCACAAGGGCGACCTGTGGCTGCGCGTGACGACGCACGGCAAGGCTGCACACGGCTCCAAACCGCATCTCGGTCGCAACGCCATTCACGCGATGGCCCGTGTGGTTGCGGAGTTGGAGACCACTTACGCCGCCAGCTTAAAACAACGCACGCACCCGCTGCTCGGCCGCGCCACGGTGAACGTCGGCGCGATCACCGGCGGCAAGCAGCCGAACATCGTGCCCGACCGCTGCGAAATCCTCATTGATCGCCGCACCTTGCCAGGGGAAACACACGACGGTGTCTTCACTGAACTTCGGGCCGTCTTGCGACGTTTGGGCGTGCGCTCCGAATTGAGTGATGGAATTGACGCCGACCTCACCGACACGAAGAACGAGCCGTGTCCCGCGCTTGAAACCAACGCGCGCCTGCCGCTCGTCCAGCAACTCCTCCGCGCCGCCCGCCAGCGTGCGCCGCTCGGCGTGGATTACTTCTCCGACGCCGCCGTGCTCGCCAGCGGCGGCATCCCCAGCGTGCTCCTCGGCCCCGGCGACATTGCGCAGGCGCACACGGCCGACGAGTGGATCGCCGTCGCGCAACTCGAACGCGCCACACGCCTGCTGGTCAAATTCCTACGCGAGCAGCCGTGAATGAACTCGGACAGATGCGTTGGCTCACGAAGTTGTTCGCGCTATGACCGCTCCGCTCGTCACCATCATTATCCCGACGCGACCGGGCGATGAACAGCCGCTGGCCCTCGCTGCCGCGCGAGCGCTGGACTATCCGCCTTCCCAACTCGAAATCATCGTCGCGCGGGGCAAGCAGCCTTCCGTCCAGCGCAACACCGCGCTGCGCGCCGCGAAGGGCGAGTGGATTTACTTCCTCGACGACGACTCGCTCCCGCCGCCGGATAACTTGCGCCGCGCGCTGCCGCACTTGGCGGACCCAAGCGTCGTCATGCTCGGCGGCCCCAACGTGTGTCCGCCGGACGCGCCGCCATGGGAGCAGGCCTTCGCCACCGTGATGGGCACGTGGCTCGCGTTCGGACCGAGCCGTGCGCGCTACACGCCCGTCGGCGCGACGCGCGCGAGCGGCGAGAAGGAGCTGATCCTCTGCAACCTCATGGGCCGGCGCGACGCGCTGCTCGCAGCAGGCGGCTTCGACGAGGCGCTGTATCCGAACGAGGAAAATGCGCTGATGGACGAACTGCAACGGCGCGGCGGCAAACTGATTTACGATCCTGCGTTCATCGTGCATCGCCGTCCGCGCCGCACGCTGGGCGCGTTTTGCTAGATGCTGATGAACTACGGTCGGGGCCGCGCAGAGCAGTTCCGCCTTCACCCCACGCTCGGCTCCGCGCCGAACTTCGTCCCGCCACTCTTTCTGCTCTACCTCGTGCTCACGCCGTTTCTGCCGCTGGTGTTGCTCACTCCGCTCGTGATCTACGTGCTCGCCGTGATCGCGCAGACGCTGGCGTCGAGCTCGCATTGTCTCTTCAACGCCGCACGCGTCGCACCGCTGATTTTCACATCGCACATTTTTTACGGGCTGGGCTTCTGGAAGGGCTTGTTCACCCGCCCGCAACCGAAGCCGCCGGAGCAAGTGGGCGTGACCTTGCAAACCATTCTCCCCGCATGAGCGCCGACTCGGGCCGCAACTTCTTCAAGCAGGCCGGCTGGCTGGTGATAGCCACCGTGGGCAGCGGTGTGGCGATGTGGTCGGTGCATTTGTTTTCCAAGCACCCGCAGTTACCGCCGGGCGAATACGGCGTGTTCACTACAATGCTGCAACTGCTCTACTGGATGATGATTCCCAGCATCGGTCTGGGGCTGATCTTCACGCAGCAGGCTGCGGCGGTGGTGGATGAAGCGGGCCGGCAGCAATTGGCGGGCGCGGCCCGGATGGTGTCGCGCGCGGCGCTGGGACTTTGGGCGCTGGCGTGTCTGGCACTGGCAGTCGGGCAGGACCACGCGGTGATAGCGCTGAATCTGACTTCTCCCGGACCGCTGTGGGTGACGCTCGGTGCCGGCTTGTGCTTGGCGTGGCAACCGATTTGGTTTGGCGTGCTGCAAGGCCGACAGGAATTTTTCCGCTTGGGTATCGTGCAGATACTCAATGGCTGCGGTCGTGTGGGCGGTGCGGCGCTGATGTTCTGGGGGGCGGGCCAAGTCCACGCCACGGGACTGGTGACGGGCGCGCTGATGGGGCTCGGCGTTTCGACGGCGCTGGCCGCGTGGTGGAGCAGCGATTTGTTGCGCGGACCGGTGGTGGCATTGGAATGGCGTCCGTGGCTGCGACGACTGCTGCCGCTGACGTTCGGCATGGGAACGACCATGTTCTTTCTGAGTGCTGACATGGTATTCGTGCAAAGCCGGTTTCAGGACACAACGCCCGGCGCGAACACCGATGCCTACGGTGCGGCGGGCACACTGGCGCGAGCGCTGGTGACCTTCACCTCGCCGCTCGTGTCGGTGATGTTTCCGCTGCTGGTGCGAGCCGGGGCACGCGGCGAACGAAACAATGTCGGCGGGCTGACGCTGGGCTTGACGCTGGCGATGAGTGCGGGCGGCGCGCTGACGCTGACGTTGCTGTCGGGATTTTTCCTGCGGCTCGGCTTCAATCCGAAATTCGCCGCTGCCGCACCGCTGGTGCCGTGGTTTGCGTGGGCGATGGTGCCACTGACGCTGACCAATGTGCTGGTGGCGCAACTCTTCGCTCGAGAACGCTACGCGGCCGCGCCGTGGCTGGCTCTGGTGGCGGTGGCTTACGCGGGTGGACTTTGGTTCGGCGTGCCGGAGTTCCGCGCCGGTGGCGATCATCTGGCGGGCTTCATCCGCACGACGCAGATCATCGCGGGCTTCAATATGCTGCTGCTCGCGACGGCGATCTTCTTCACTTGGGGCCGCCGGGAAAGTCCCAAGTCCAAAGTCCAAGAGTCCAATGTCTAAGCGGCGGGCGGCGAACTGACTTTGGACCTTGGACCCTTGGACTTTGGACTTACTCGCTTTTCCGTCGTGGGGCGCGCAAGGCGGCGTAAAGCCGGTCGCCGATCCAGCGGAGTGGTTGAAGACGTTCGTAAAGCGGCGAGTAGACCAGCCGCAGCCGCACGGTGGAGAGGAACATGATGGCCGAGCTGCGGAAGAGCGAACTGGTCACTTTGCTGCCGAGCTTGTCAGTCCATTCGGTCGGGAGTTCGAGCACCTTGAAGCCGGCGTGCGTGAGCGAGTAGCGGAGTTTCACGTCGTAGGCGAGGTCGGCGATGCGAAGCTGTCCGTGAATGGCTTCGATGGCTTCGCGCCGGGCGATCTTCGCGGGGCATTGCGTGTCAGCGATGTCCATCCAGAAGAGGCCTTGCACGATCGCGTGGAAGCAGCGGCTCGTGAAGCGGCGGAAGAGCGGCTGTGCTTGATGCAGGACCGCGCCGTCCAGCCAGCGCGAGCCGATTACGCAGTCGGCCCACGCGGTGTGGCCGATGAGCCGGGGGAAGGCCGCGGGCGGCGTCGCGCCGTCGGCGTCCACGTAGCCGATGAGGTCCACCTTGGGCGCGTGGCGCAGGCCTTCGATGAGCGCGCCGCCCTTGCCGATGGGCGCGGGGAAGTTCTCGACCTGCACTTCGGGACAATCCTTCGCCACGCGTTGCACCACGGCGAGGGTGTTGTCGCGGCAGCCGTTGAGCACGACAAGCAGTTCGAAGCGCCCCGGGTAATGGGCGCGAAAATACGCGGCATACTCACGGAGGGTCGGCTCGATGCGATCCTCCTCGTTGTAAGCCGGAATCAACAGCAGCACGCTGGGCGCTGGGCTGGTCACGGGGCCGTTGGATAGCAGAGGTCCAATGGGGTGCGAAGCGGAAAAACGCAACCGGCGGCTGCTTGCGCAACCGCCGGTGTCGTTCTCAGGGAGCGAGTAGCGGGCGGGAACGCCCGGCTCGCCTCAGGGGGATGGGTGTGGACTGTCCGTCGCCGCAAGGAGGGCGGCGACTGATGGGCATGCCTCGTATCGCTGGGCGATGGGTGGCACGTTGAACATGCCAGCCTCTCAGCAGCGCGAATGCCGGAGTCAGGTGGCGGTGAAAAATTGCGGGGAAACTCAGGGATAATCCTGAGTCGAAGGCGTAAAAAAGGTTCGCATCTCGCCGCGCGGAAAATGCCCTCGTTCCCACGCCTGCGAAAGCGAGACTTCGCCGACGGACCGCTCGCAAACTTGCAAGGGCCCCCGCCCCGCCGTAACAAGGCGGTGTGTCCGAACCGAAGCCGCCCGATTCCCCCAACCCGCCTCCGCCCACCGCCGCTGCCGACGGCACGGGCGAATACTGGAAGTGGTGTCCTCGTTGCGGGCACGAGTTGGAGAACCAGAAGTGCAAGTTCCGCTACCCACGCTGCCACTATTTCATGAGCTGCTCGGACTTCGACTAAGCCAGCGGATGCAGCGCCGAGTGTCGGCCGATGCGGTAGCTCTGCGCGATGGCGCGGGTGATGAAATCCTTTGCGAGCTGGACGGCGCTCGGAAGCTCGTGGCCGAGCGCGCAGTAGGCGGCGATGGCAGCGGAGTAGGTGCAGCCGGTGCCGTGCGTTGAGACGCCGCGCACGAACGGGGCGGTGAGCAATAACTCGTGCCTGCCGTCGAAAAAAACGTCCACGGCCTCGCGCGCGCTGCGCAGGTGACCACCCTTCACGAGCGCGGGGCAACCAAACCCCGCGTGGATGGCTTGCGCGGCGGCCCGCAAGTCCCCGACTGACTTCAGCTTCGCGCCGACGAGGATTTCAGCTTCATCGAGGTTCGGCGTGATGAGTGTGGCAAGCGGCAGCAGTTCCCCTCGCAAGGCGCGCAGGGCGGCGGGCTTGAGCAAGCGCGCGCCGCTGGTGGCGACCATCACGGGGTCCACGATGATCGGCGGTTTGGAACCCCGCAGCGCGCGGAGGAAGGCCGCCACTTCACGGATGATGGCGGCATCGAAGAGCATGCCCGTCTTCACGGCGGCAGGGCGCAGTTCGGCGAAGATAGCTTCGACTTGCGCGCGGACCATGGCTGGCTTCGCAGCTTGGATGGCGGAGACACCCTGCGGGTTCTGCGCGGTCAGGCAGGTGATGGCGCTGGTGCCATGGACGCCGAGTGCGGCGAAAGTTTTGAGGTCTGCCTGCACACCCGCGCCGCCGCCGCTGTCGGAGCCGGCGATGGTGAGGGCGATGGGAAGCTGGCGGCGTTCAGGCACGTGGTGCGTGGTGCGTGGGCAGGCATGGACGTGGGCGTCAGGTCTCACGCCCCACGCACCACGGCTCACTTATACTTCTCATCCAAAATCTCCACGCCCGCCTCCTTCTTCAGCTTGTCGAGATAGGCAGGCAACTGCTTGTCCGACTCCTCTTGCAGGAGCCCATCGCGGATGCGGTCCTTGACCTTCTCGAACGGAACTTTCCCGGCGGGATTGCGTTCCAGCACCTTGATGATGTGGTGGCCAAACTTGGTGGTGACCACGTCGCTGATCTGGTTGGGGCGCATGCTGAAGGCGGCGGTCTCGAACTCCATCGCCATCTGGCCGCGCGGGAAGACGTATTCCCCACCGCGCTCCTTCGAGCCGGGGTCCTGGGAAAATTCCTTGGCCAGCTTGCCGAAGTCTTCCCCGGCGCGGGCGCGTTTGAGCAGCGCATTGGCCAAGTCGAGTTGGGCCTTCTGCTGCTCGGGGGAGAGGTCGGCGTTGGTGGTCAGGTCGCGGGTGGCCAGCAGGATGTGCGCGGCGCGCACCGTCTCCGGCTGCTCGAAACGCTTCGGGTTCTCGTCGTAGAACTTCTGCACCTGCTGCGGTGTGATCGGGACTTTCTCGCGCACCTCGCGGTTCACAACCTCCTCGACGACGGCGCGCTCGGTGAACTGCGTGACGAAGGACTCGGGCGTCATGCCCATCGCCAGCACCTGGCGCTTGAACGCGTCCTCGGAGCCGGCCTGCTTGACGAAATCGGCGAGCATCTTGGCGGCGGTGGCCTTGCCCTTGGCCTTGTCCTCGGGGGCGGCCTTGCGCTTGAGCACTTCCACGACGATGAGCCTGTCGTGCAGCTTCTTCTCCGTCTCCAACCGCTTGTCCTCTGGCGGCGGGGGCTGGCCTCGCGAGGCGGCGGCGGTGCGGAAATTCAAATATGCCTCCTCAAGCTGCTTGCTGTTCACCTCGAAGCCCTTGCCCTTCGCGAGCACGGCGGGCGGGAACAAGTCGTCGGCCTTGACCGACGGCTTGGGCAACGGTGGCGCGCCGGGGGGCTTGGAGTCCTTCGGGTCGGCGGCGAGCGCGGGGAGGGCGACGGCGAGGGCGAAGAGGGCGGCGGATTTCATGGGGCGTGATACGTGATGCGTGGAGCGCGAAAAGGCGGCGCAGGTTCGGGGCGTTGCACGCACCACGAACCACGCGCCACGGTTCATAGCTTCACCACGCGGACATTGCTAAAGACGGGGTCGCGGCGCAGTTCTTCGAGCAGTTCGACGGGCGGCTCGCTGTCCACGTGGAAGACCGAGAGCGCGTGGCCGCCGGCGTGGTCGCGGCTCAGGCTGAGATTCGCGATGTTCACGCCGTGCTTGCCCAGCAGTGTGCCGACGTAGCCGACGATGCCAGTCCGGTCCTGATTGTTGAACATCAGAAAGGTGCCGTGTAGCGGGATCTCCAACGGGTTGCTGAACAGCCGCACGATGCGCGGATTATTCGGCGAGCCGAAGAAGGTGCCGCCAGCGGAGCCCACCTTTTCACCGCCCTTGAAGAGCTGGACGTGCAGCCACTCATTGAACGTGACCGGCTCGTTCGAGCGCTTCTCCTCGACCGTGATGCCCAGCGTGCCGGCGATGCCGCGCACGTTGATGGGGTTCAAGTCCTTCACTGCTGCGCGCGCGAGGAAGCCCATGAGCACAGCCCGCGTGATGGGGTCAATGTTCGGCAACTCCTGCGCCTTGCCGCCGTAGGTGATGTGCGCGCGGTCCACCTGCTGCGGCACGACCTGCGCGAGCAACTTGCCCAGTGCCTCGCCCAGAGCCATGTAGGGCTTCACCTGCTCGTAGGTCTTCGCGTCGAGGTAGGGCAGGTTTACGGCGTTGCGGACCTCGCCCGTGAGCAGGTAGGCAGTGATGACCTCGGCGACTTCAATCCCGCACTTTTCCTGCGCCTCCTCGGAACTCGCGCCCAGATGCGGCGTGAGGATGAGCGAGGGATGCTTGCGGAACGGCTGGTCCGCCGCCATCGGTTCGACACAAAACACCTCCAGTCCAGCGGCGGCGACTTTCTTCGAGTCGAGTGCGGCGAGCAGATCGTTCTCCGCGATGATTTCGCCGCGCGCGCAGTTCACGATGCGCACGCCGGGCTTCATCTTGGCGAAGGCGGCGGCGTTCAACATCCCGCGCGTCTGCTCGGTCACCGGCAGGTGCACGGTGATGAAGTCCGCGTGCTCGTAGATCGCGTCCACGTCCGCCGCCAGCTCGAAGCCCAGCGACTTCGCGCGGCCCTCGGTGAGGAACGGGTCGTAGGCGAGCACCCTCATGCCGACAGCCAGCGCGCGCTTGCCCACCTCGGTGCCGATGCGGCCCGCGCCGAGCACGCCAAGTGTCTTGCCGTGCAGCTCGACGCCCATGAACAGCTTACGGTCCCACTTTCCGGCGGCCATGGAGCCGTGGGCCTGTGGCACTTTGCGGGCCAGATTAAGGATCATTGCGAAGCTTAGCTCCGCCGTAGTGAGCGTGTTGCCGGCGGGCGTGTTCATCACCACCACGCCGCGCTGGGTGGCGGCCTCGACATCCACGTTGTCTACGCC
>JBJTAU010000396.1:0-3178 GCA_046090965.1 Limisphaerales bacterium
CCATTGACTCGGTGTATCGCTTCCAAACCCACCGCGTGCAGACCTTCACCGTCGGCGTGGTGTTGAAGGAAGACGAAGCCGGTGCGGCGGCGGAGAACACGATTGTCTGGACCAAGAGCCATTACAAAGAGGAGTTCAACCTGCCTGTCGCCAACAAGGAGACGGACAGCACCACGACCGCCGCCGCACCGGCTTCGTCTTCCTTCAACACCACGCCGACGGTGAAGGTCTGCACGCGGTGGGTTTGGAAGCGATACACCGAGTCAATGGTCCACGGCAGCTTGAAGTGCGGGCCAGGGTTCAGGGCCGTTTCGCCCACGGGCTTGCCACAACGCTCCAGCAACGCCTGCTCCTCTGGTTCGATGAACACAAAACAGGTCGAAAGCCACAGCAGGCCGGCCTGAATGAGCAGCAGCCAGACGAAGGCTTTTTGCAGGAACTGATAAAACCACGTCTCGGAAACCTTGAAGCCGAACTGGTAATCCAGCGCGTGCGCCGCCGTGGTGAAGACACTCTCCGGCTGGCCGAGCAGGCCGACCAAGCGGCTCTCGTAAAGCACCCGCGCCGCCTGCCCCCGCACGCGCGGGCGATAGAGTTCGAGGATAAGCGTGAGGAGATTCTCGACCGCCGCGAGCGCGAGGATGACGCACAGCACGCGGGAGAGGAGGAGGTCAATCTTGGAGTGGCCGAAGTAAATGACCACGTTGCCCGCTGCGGCGAGCAGGCTCAGATACGCGCCCAGCAGCAGGTAGCTGCCGGCGGGCTGAAGCAGCCGCTGGCCTTCCAACCGAGCCACATTCACCGAGTAGCGGCCGGGGAGGAATTGCAGGAAGAACAGGAAGCCGAAGAAAGCCGCCATCATTGGCAGCGACGCCTTTACTTCGCGGGCCTCAGGGTTGAGCACCTGTTTGCCGAGCCAGTAGGCGGCACCAGCTTGGAGCGCGAAGAGCACGATGCAGAAGCCGGGGACGAGCCATTTCTCGAACTGCTCGCGCGCGCGTCGCGCCGGGAAGGCCTCGGCGTCCGTGCCTTCAAAGAGCGTGGTGTTGCGAGCGGACTTGGCCAGTTCGTCGAGTTCAAGTTTCTCCAGCTTTTCACGCGCCTCCATGCGCATCTGGAAGTAGCTGAAGAGCGTGACGAGGAAACCCAGCCCGAGGAAGACGCTCACCACTTCGTCCGAAACGGAGGCCGTCTGGCGCGAGATGTAAATGCCCACCGCCGCGGCGACGAGGGAGATGATGACGTTGACCAGTCCGGTCGGTTGTGAATTGCGTTCCATGTTCAGCTCAGCTCGCGGTCTTCAAACAGCATCAGCGCCACGGCCAGCGACGCGCCCAGGTAGCCGACGACGTAGCCGCCGGCCTTGCCCACGTAGCCCCAGACGCCGGGGATCGCGTGGCTGCGCGTGCCTTCGATGGCGTCGGCCAGCCAGAAAAGTTGCCAGTTCGGCAGCACCGTGTGGCAGACCGAGGCCCACCACACGCCCGCCTCGGCTTGGCGGCCAAAGAGATAATCACTCATCAGCCCGAGCAGAAACAGCCCGGAGCAGATGATGAGCGTGGGAATCGTGTCGTAACGCGTCGAGCACGCAAGCGCGATGCCCGCGAGCAGGAGCAGCGCCTGCAGCACCAGCACACACGCCGGGAGCAGCCGGTAATCCACCTTATACATCCCGGGCTCCGTGGCCCCTGGCCGCTTCAGCTCGATGAAAAACGCCAGCGTCACAAATGCCGCCGTCGTCAGGAGCCCGAGGAACAGCACCGCGTCCGACACGAAGGGTCGGCGCAGGAAGTAGTTCGTGAAGCCAGCCAGCACGTATGCCAGAGCCACGGCCCCGAAATATATTCCCGTCCCGTAAAGGTCCGCCTCGCCGTAAGCATCGAACGCCATGCGACTGGCGAGCAGCGTCGCGAGCGTATTGATGAAGACCAGCACCACCAGCGCGGCGGCCAGCCCGGCGTATTTGGCCAGGAGGAATTGCGCGCGCCCGACCGGCTTGGCCAGCACCGCCAGCGCCGTGCCGGTGCGGATTTCATGCGCCACCGAGGCCGACGCGCTCAATACCGCCACGAACAGCCCCACCATCAGCATCGTCGCCAGCGCGCTGTCCTTCACCATCTTGCCGTCCTCGCCCATCGCAAAGTAGGGCACCGCCGCGAGGAACACGATGAACAACGACGACAGGGTGGCCAGCAGCAGAAAAATCGGCTGCCGGACCAATTCCATGAACGCATTCGAAGCGATGGTGACGAACTGTCGCATTCTTCTGGTTGCGGATGGATGATACTGACGAGCCCGGGCTTGGCAATCCCGCGCTGCGAAGGGCCGCTGCGGGAAAACCTGCTTGCGTTCCCTTTCCGCGCAATTACCCTCGCCCCGCTTTCGATCTTTGGCTGGACGCTTAGCTCAGTGGTAGAGCATTACCTTCACACGGTAGGGGTCGCAGGTTCGAAACCTGCAGCGTCCACCATCCCCCCTGTTCGTGCCCTATCGTGACTGATGGCGTCAAAGCGCGACTTTCGCCTGATTTCACAGGGGTTTCATGAGTTTTCATCGCGTCACTCATCGTGACAGGCCGTGCCACGCCAGGACCGCCCGGGACGGATTTTTGTGCGTCTATTTGTGAGTCATTTTCCTTCCGGTGGAAATTCAGCCCGGCCACCGCTTGCAGCTTTGGAAGCAGGTGCGCGTCTGTGTAGGTCTTCGCCGTCAATCGCGGGTCGCTGTGACGCATCAAGGCCATGCGCACTGGGTCGCCGGCTCCCTGAATGCCCAGGTGCGTGTTGAACGTGACCCGCAGCGAATGGAAGTCGGCCCGGCCGCGCTCAGCGTCTGCTGGTGAAATGCCCGCCGCCTTCAGATCAGAGTAGAAGCGCTTCATCCTTGGCAATCCTCCCGCGAAAACGAGGCTGCTAGGCGATGATGTCGGACCGCGAAGCTGACGCAGCTCGGAGACCAAATCAGGGTGCAAGGGTTGTCGCTCTTCCTTGTGATTCTTAGCATTCGCACCTCGCACAAGGATGAACGGGGCTGGCCCATCCAAATACACGTCGGCCCACTTTAGCTTGCCCAACTCGCCGCGCCGCAGCCCGGTCAATACCGCTGTCAGGAAAATAGCCTTTCGATGACCGGCAACTGCCCGCAGTTGCTGAATCTCTTCCGCACTGTAGGACCGCCG
>JBJTAU010000397.1:0-5321 GCA_046090965.1 Limisphaerales bacterium
CGAGAAGAAGCCCCACCGCGCCAAGCGCGTCTTGCTCTCTCTCAGCGACCCGACGGAGAAGCCGATTGCGAAAGCGCCGGGCAAAGGCGCGTGCGGGGCATGGCCAGGGGCGAAAGTTTGACAACCCGCCCGTGAAACGGCACCGTTTCACGCCATGAACGCCGCCACCGCAAGCATTCGGGAACTCCGCACCGACTTCCGTTCAGTGAAGCGCAAGATCGAAGCGCACGGCGAAATCACCATCACTGACAACGGGCACGCCGCATACGTCATGCGGCCGGCTCCAGTGAAAGCGACAACCAAGCGTTTGCCCATGCCCGACTACCTCGCCCGGGTGCTCAAGCGACAGCCACGGGCGATGACGGGGGAGGAAACGCGCAAATTTTGGGAGGACGAACGGGGTGACCGCTGAAGAAGTTTACGTGGATCCGAGCGCGTTGTGCCGGCTGTATCTGAACCAGCCCGGTTTGCGCGAGATGTCCGACTGGCGACGGCGCATCGGAGGCAGCCTGCCCGTCACCCACCACGGACGGACCGAGGTCTTGAACGGCATTTGCCGCAGCGCCTTTACGGGACACCTCGGAGAAGATGAGCTGCTGGAAGCCTTGGAGGAGTTTGAGGCGGATTTTGAAGAGGGCCGGCTGCATCAAGCTGATTTGCTTTGGCGTGCCGCGCTGAACCGCGCGGCGGAACTCAGCCGAACGCACACGCCGCGGTTGGGCACCCGCGCGCTGGATGTGCTCCATGTGGCCTGCGCGCTGGAAATCAAGCTCCGGCACTTCCTGACCTTCGACGACCGGCAGGCGAAGCTCGCGACGACGGCGGGCTTGAAGCTGGTGAAACTCTGAAGCTATGAAGCTCCGACTCCTGCGACTGACACTCGCTTTCTCCGCGCTCGCGTGGGGTGTCTCGCTCTTCGGTGTGTTCGCAAGCTGGCCGGCGGCGGAAGCGGTGTTTCAGGAGCTTGGAGCCAAGAACATCAGCCACGACCCGATGCTCGACTACTGGCTCCGCATGGCGGCGTGCTTGTTTTCGCTGGTGGGTGCTCTGTTTCTGGTGCTGGCGCTGCGACCCGAGCGGCACCAAGCCATCATCCCGTGGTTCGGCGGCTTGATGTTGGCAGAAGGTGTCGTGTTGCTGGTTCACGGGTTGCGGCTGCGCCTGTCGCCAATTCCATTTGTCGCCGACACGTTCGCCTGTCTTGGAGCAGGTGCGGCAATTCTCTATCTGTCACGCGGCGCGTTCCCGCCATCTGCCGCGATTGAACACTGATTACTGCTTACTAATTACTTTCTCCTCATGCGCTACATCGAACCCCACGGCCACATGGTCAGCCGCACGACTGACGATTACCAGGACATGGTTACCGCCGGGTGCGCCGCCGTGTGCGAACCGGCGTTTTGGGCGGGCTTCGACCGCTCGTCCGTGAACGGCTTCCACGATTACTTCTGCCAGCTCACCGACTACGAGCCGAAGCGCGCGGCGAAGTTCGGCCTGCCGGACTTCTCGTGGCTCTGCATCTACCCCAAGGAGTCCGAGGACGTCGCGCTGGCCACGGATGTCATCGGCCTCATCCCGAAGTTCCTCGACCGGCCCAACGTGCTGGGCATCGGCGAAATCGGGCTGAACAAGAATTCGCGCAACGAGATGAAGGTGCTCGAGATGCACGTGGACCTCGCCGCGCGCCACGACCAACTCATCCTCGTCCACACGCCGCACCTTGAGGACAAGCTCAAGGGCACGCGCCTCATCCTCGATGTGCTGCGCAGCGACAAGCGCATCCGCCCGGAGCGCTGCATCATTGACCACGTGGAGGAGCACACCATCCAGCTCGTGCTGGACGCGGGTTTCTGGGCGGGCATGACGCTTTACCCGGAGAGCAAGTGCTCGCCCGCGCGCGCGGTGGACATGCTGGACCTGTATTCGCACGAGCGCATCTGGATGAACTCCGCGTGCGACTGGGGCGTGAGCATCCCGCTGGCGGTGCCGCGCACGGCGCTGGAGATGAAGCGCCGCGGCTGGCCCGCCGACTTGATTGACAAGGTGATTTACCGGAACCCGATCCAGTTCCTCAGCCAGTGCCCGAAGTTCAAGCTGCCGTGAGTCGGCGGGCTGGTGGCAAGGAGGAGGGTCGCGCGAAGGCCGCGAAGGAGGCGAAGGCTGGATGTGGCAGAACAATGGGGCGAACGCCAAGAACGGCGGGCCACGCTTACCGGCAGTGAACCATTTTCCCTTCGCGGCCTTCGCGCGAAATCCTACAGCGCCTTGTGATGCTGTTGCTGGTGCGCGGCGGCGATGAAGCCACGGAAGAGCGGGTGTGGCGCGTTGGGCTTGCTGAGGAACTCGGGGTGCGCCTGCGTTGCCAGGAAGAAGGGGTGGTCCTTCAGCTCGATCATCTCCACCAGCTTGCCATCGGTCGAAGTGCCCGAGAAGACGAAGCCCGTCGCCGCATAGCGATCGCGATAGGCGTTGTTGAACTCGTAGCGGTGACGGTGCCGTTCCTGCACGACGAATGCGCCGTAGAGCTGCTGGGCTTTCGTGCCCATCGTGAGCTGGCAGGGCTGCGCTCCGAGCCGCATGGTGCCCCCCTTCTTCGTCACCTTGCGCTGGTCGTCGAGCAATGCGATGACCGGGTGCGGCGAGTTGGGATCGAACTCGGTGGAGTGCGCACCCTTCAGGCCGAGGACGTGCCGACCGAATTCGATCGTGGCGATCTGCATGCCAAGACACAGGCCGAGGTAGGGGATCTTGTGCTCACGGGCATACTTCGCCGCGAGGATCTTGCCCTCGATGCCGCGCTCGCCGAAGCCGCCCGGCACAAGGATGCCACCGAGGCCCTTGAGGATTTTCTCGGGGCCGAACTTTTCGATGTCCTCGGCGTCGAGCTTCTCAATTTCCACGCCGCAGTCGTTGGCCACGCCGCCGTGAATGATGGCTTCGTAGACGGATTTGTAAGCGTCCTGCAGCTCGATGTATTTGCCCACGACGCCGATGCGGACGCGGTGCTGGGGGGCGATGAGCTTGCGGATGATTTCCTGCCAGTGCGTCATGCTCGCCGGCGGGACATGGAGGTCCAGCACGCGGCAGACGAGGTCGTCGAGGCGCTCGCGCTGGAGCCTGAGTGGCACCTCGTAGTTCGAGTGATCCACGTCCTTGTGCTCGATGACCGCCTCGAAAGGCACGCTGCAAAACATGGCGGTCTTCTGGCGCAACTCCTTGTCGAGTGGCTTCTCGCAGCGGCAGACGAGGATGTTGGGGCTGATGCCGATCTCGCGCAGCTTGGCGACGCTTTGCTGCGTGGGCTTGGTCTTGAGTTCGCCCGCCGCCTTGATGAACGGGACGTAGGTGACGTGGATGAAGCAGGTGTTGTGCGGCCCGGCCTCCTGCGCGAACTCGCGGATGGCTTCGAGGAAGGGCAGGCCCTCGATGTCGCCGGTGGTGCCGCCGACCTCGGTGATGATGACGTCAACCTTCGCGTCGTCGGCGAGCACCTGGATGCGGCGCTGGATTTCGTCGGTGACGTGCGGGATGACCTGGACGGTCTTGCCGAGATATTTTCCGGCGCGCTCGTTATCGAGCACCTGCTGATACACCTGGCCGCTGGTGGTGTTGTTCTTGCGCGAGAGCTTGGTGCTGGTGAAGCGCTCGTAGTGGCCGAGGTCGAGGTCCGTCTCCGCGCCGTCGTCGAGCACATAGACCTCGCCGTGCCGGTAGGGCGACATCGTGCCCGGGTCGAGGTTCAGGTAGGGGTCGAACTTTTGCAGCGCCACCTTGAGGCCGCGATTCTCGAGCAACGTGCCCAGCGCAGCGGCCGTGAGGCCCTTGCCGAGGGAGCTGACCACGCCGCCAGTGACGAAAATGTATTTCATGCAAACGCAACGGCGGACCCTGCAACAGTTGAACGTCCGCCGGGCCGGAAGTTTAGGAAGCAGCTGTCCGCCGGGCAATGGCTAAAACCAACATTCGCTCCGGGCGCTACTGTTTCTCTTTCTTCGCCGCCTTCTTCTCGGCTTTGGCCTTGGCCCCAGGCGGCACGTAGGCTTGCGCCCAGTTCTTCGCCACGAGCATCTTCAGCTCCTTCACCGTCTCCGCGTGGTTCGGGTCCGCGGCGAGGTTCTTGAATTCGTGCGGGTCGGCGTCGTGGTCGTAGAGTTCCGCGCCTTGCTTGCCATCGTCCCACTCGGTGTAACGCCAGCGCTCGGTGCGGACGCTGTGGCCGGGGAAGCCGCGCCAGACTTGCGTGAACGCGGGTTTCGTCCATGCGGCCTTGGGATTCTCCAGCAACGGCCTGAGGCTCGCGCCCTGCAGATTTTTCGGCGGCGTCAGACCGGTGAGTTCTGCGAGCGTGGGATACAAGTCCACGAATTCCACTGTCCGCGCGCAGGGCTGGCCGTTGCCCTTCGCTCCGGGAGCCACGATCACCATGGGCACGCGGGCGCTTTCCTCGAAGAGGCTTTGCTTCATCCACAGGCCGTGCTCGCCGAGGTGATAGCCGTGGTCGCTCCAGAAGACCACGACGGTGTTGTCCCAGAGCTTGAGCCGATCGAGCGTGGCCAGCACGCGGCCAATCTGCGCGTCCACGAACGAGATGGCCGCGTAGTAAGCCTGCTTGCACTCTCGCGCCTGGTTCGGCGTGACGCCGAAGTAGGGCTGCGGCGTGGAGGCGAGCGCGGGCTTGAGCTTCGCCTCGCGGTTGCCCGCCGGTTCAGTCGGCAGCTTGATGTCGGCGAAGGGATACGGCGCCCAATACTTCGCCGGCGCGACGTAGGGCGTGTGCGGCTTGTAAAAGCCGATGGCGAGGAAGAACGGCTTGTCCTTGTTCGCTTCGAGCAACTTGATGCCCTCCGTCGCCACCTTGCCGTCCGTGTGCTCCTCGTCCTTCCCCGTCTTGTCCGCGAGGAAACACATCGCGCTGCCGAGGCCGCGCATGGGCGTGTAGTTGAGAATGTCCGTCTCGATGACCGTCTTGTCGCGCCCGGCGGGGTTCACCTTGTGCATCCAGGACTTCGGGTCGTCGAGGCCGTCGGTGCCGATCTGACCGGGGTTGCCGTAGTGGTAGATCTTCCCGACGCGCGCGGCGTAGTAGCCGCTGTTGCTGAACATCTGCGGCAGCGTCACCACGTCCGGCAAATGCGTGCGGAAGTGATACTGGAGGTCGAAGACGCGCGTAGTATCCGGGCGCAGGCCGGTCATCAGCGACGAGCGGCTCGGCGAGCAGAGCGGGAACTGGCAATACGCGCGGTCGAAGCGCACGCCCATCCGCGCGAGCCGGTCAATGTTCGGCGACTTGACCTGCGGATGACCGTAGCAGCCGAGGTCGT
>JBJTAU010000398.1:0-5932 GCA_046090965.1 Limisphaerales bacterium
GCCCGGGGCATCGGCACCAACGCGCGGCTGCTGGTCGTCTCGCCCTGCTGCCACAAGGAGCTGCGCCCGCAGATCATTCCACCCCGCGTGCTCGCGCCGGCGCTGAAGCACGGCATCCTGCTGGAGCGCGAATCGGAGTTCGCCACCGATGCGCTACGGGCCGCGCTGTTGGAATGGGCCGGCTACGACACGAAGGTCTTCGAGTTCATCTCCACCGAGCACACGGCCAAGAACCTGATGATCACCGCCGTGAAGCGCCGCCAGCGCGCCAACCGCGACGAGCAAGCCACGCGCGTCCGCGACCTCGCCGCCTTCTACGGGGTTCGCGAGCAGCGCCTCGCCTCGCTGCTGGGCTTCGATCTGACCGCGAAGGCTCCCGCCTGACACCCTCACATCCGCCCGTGGCGCAGGATGGAGAGCAGGAGCCAGAAGGCCATCAGCGCCGCGAGGATGAAGCCCGCCAGCCCCACCACGGGCAGTTCGCCGATCTTCGGCGGCAGGTTTGCCAGCACGATAAGCGAGGAGCCGATGATGAGCGAGGCGAGGACGATGGCAAAGGAAAGGCGGTTGCTCACGCGCTCGGCGGAGTTGACCAAGGGCTCCAGCCCCTCGTGCTGGAAGTGGAGGCGGGCCTGGCCGGACTTCATCTGCTGCGCGATGCGCCGCAGCTCCGCCGTGAGTTCGCGCGCCAGCTCCGTCACTTCCTCGCCGAAGTCCAGCAGCCCGCTCAACACGCGCCGGGGCTGGAAGCGCGCCAGCCGCGCCTGGCGCAGGAACGGGCTCGGCCTGCTCGACGAAGTTGAGCTGCGGGTGCAGCCGCCGCACTAGCTCCTCGGTCAGGCTCAGGGCCTTGAGCATGATGAAGAGGTCCGGCGGGAGCCGCAGGCGGTTGCGCGTCGTGAGCTGGAACAGCTCGGCCACCAGCTGGCCGAAGTGCAGCTCCCCCGCCGGCCGGTAGCAGTGCTGGTGCATGAACTCCGCCACCTTCGCCTCCAGCCCGCGTTGCGCCGGCTCATTGTCGGTCTCGGTGAGCTTGAGCAACGAATGCGTCACGGCGATTTCATTCCGCTGCGCGATGCCCCAGACCAGGTCGGCAAACGTCTCGCGTGTGCGCTGGTCCACGAAGCCCATCAACCCGAAATCGAGGAAGCAGATCCGGCTGTCGGGCAGGATGTGAAGGTTGCCCGGATGCGGGTCCGCGTGGAAGAAGCCGTGCGTGAAGATCTGCTTCATCACCAGGTCCGCGATGCGCCGGGCGATTTCCGCGCGGTCCAGTTGCGCTGTCGCCAGTGCCTCGAGCTTCGAGGCCTTGATGCCGTCCACAAACTCCATGGTCAGCACGCGCGCCGTGCTCAGGGCGCGGTGCACCGGCGGCAGATGAATGGTGGGTTCGCTGGCGAACTGCCACGCGAAGCGTTTGAGGTGCGCCGCCTCGCGCGTGAAATCCAGCTCCCGCTCCAGGTTTCGCGCCAGCTCGTTGACGATGGCCAGGGGCCGGTGCTGCCTCCAGCCAGCGAGGTGCTCCTCCGCGAAGGCCGCGAGCTGCCGCAGGATGTCGAGGTCCACGTCCACGATTTCCTTCACCCCCGGGCGCTGCACCTTCACCACGACCTGCCGGCCGTCACGCAGCACCGCGCGATGCACCTGCGCGATGGACGCGGACCCGAGCGGTTCGGCCTCCACTAAGGTGAACACCTCGGTGAGCGGCCGCTTCAGCTCCTCCTCCAGCACACGCCGGATGTCCGCGAACGGCGCGGGCGCGACCTGGTCCTGCAGCTTCGCCAGCTCATCCGTGATTTCGCGCGGCAAGGTCTGCGTGCGCGAGGCGGCGAGCTGGCCCAGCTTGATGAAGGTCGGCCCCAGTTCCTCGCACGCCAGCCGCAGTCGCTCGGCCTGCGAGTGCTGGCTGATGGTCGCCTGCTCCTCGCGGAAGTGCCGGAAGAACAGTCCGCGTCCGCCCGGCAGGTGCAGCCGGTGGGCGATGTCCTGGTAGCCATACTTGAACAGCACCGCCGCCACGTGCCGCAGCCGCGCCGCGTGCTGGAGCGTCCGGCCGATTTGTTTGAAGCGTTGGAAGAGCATACGCGTTCAAGTCGGCGGGTTTGACTGCGGGTCGGCCGCCACGTTCGAGGCGGGCGGGCGTCGGTAGATGACCCAATAGACCAGCCCCACAAGGCCCGCGCCACCGACGAGATTGCCCAGCGTCACGGGCAGCAAGTTGAGCAGGAAGCCGGACCAACTCAGCGCTCCGGCGGTGTCTGCTCCGCTCAGAAACAAGCCCAGCGGAATGAGATACATGTTCGCCACGCTGTGCTCGAAGCCGGCGGCCACAAACGCGGAGATGGGAAAGATGATGGCAAGAATCTTGTCCGTGACCGTGTGGCCCGCCAGCGCGAGCCAGACCGCGAGGCACACGAGCAGGTTGCACAGGACGCCCTTGAAGAACGCCTCGGCAAACGGCAGCGCGCATTTCGCCGTGGCGATGGCGATGGCGGTTTTGCCGAGCGCGCCGCCGTTCAGGTTCGCGTGGCCGGAGAGCGAGACGAGCCCCGCCAGCCCAGCGGCTCCGACGAAGTTGGCGAGGAAGACCACGACGAGGTTTTCCACGAGCTTGCCCGTCGGGATGCGCCGCGAGACCCACGCCATGACCAGCAGGTTGTTGCCCGTGAACAGCTCCGCACCCGCCACGACCACGAGGATGAGGCCGAGCGAAAAGACCAGCCCGCCGAGCAGGCGGCTGATGGCAAAGGGCAGCGAGGCATCGCTCGCCACGATGGTGAAGTAGAGCGCGCCCAAGCCGATGAAGCCACCCGCCAGCACGCCCAGCGCGGTCATGGACAGCAGCGGCAAGTTCGCCTTGGTCACGCCCACGTTTTCGACCCGCTCGGCGATCTCCTTGGGCGAGTAGCAGTCGAAGCCGAAGACTTCAGGCATAGGTCACGCTTTCTCCGGGCGCACCGCTGATGGTGCAGCCGGTCATGGCACAGCGCCCACCTCATGTTCCTTCACCAACATCGCCAAGGTCGTCTTGAGCACGGTGTCCGGGTTCAGCGAGATGCTGTGGATGCCCTGCTCGACGAGGAACTGCGCAAACTCCGGGTAGTCGCTCGGGGCATGGCCGCAGATGCCGATCTTCCGCCCGCGCTTCCGGCAGACGGCGATGACCTGCGCGATGAGTTGCTTCACCGCCGCGTTCCGCTCGTCGAAGATGGGTGCGACGATCTCGCTGTCGCGGTCCACGCCGAGCGTGAGCTGCGTGAGGTCGTTCGAGCCGATGCTGAAGCCGTCGAAGATGTCGGCGAACTCGTCGGCGAGGATGACGTTGCTGGGGATCTCGCACATGACATACAGCTCCAGCCCGTTCTCGCCGCGCCGCAGGCCGTGCTTGGCCATCTCGGCCTGCACGCGACGGCCTTCCTCGACCGTGCGGCAGAAGGGAATCATCACCTTCAAGTTCGTCAGGCCCATTTCCTCGCGGACCTTTTTCACGGCCCGGCACTCCAGCGCGAAGCCGGCCTGGTAGCGCGGGTGGTAGTAACGGCTCGCGCCCCGGAAGCCGATCATCGGGTTCTCCTCGCCCGGCTCGTAGGCGCGGCCGCCGATGAGGTTCGCATACTCGTTGGTCTTGAAGTCGCTCAGGCGGAGAATCACGTCCTTCGGATAGAACGCGGCGGCAATCATCGCGACGCCTTGCGCGAGCTTGTCCACGAAGAACTGTGGCTTGTCCACGTAGCCGGGGGTGAGCGCGTCGAGCTGGGCGCGGGTGGCGGTGTCCTGCTTTTCGTAGTCAAGCAAGGCCAGTGGATGCGCCTTGATGCAGGTCGTGATGATGAACTCCTCGCGGGCGAGGCCCACGCCGTCGTTCGGGATGAACGAGAGCGCGAAGGCTTCCTCGGGGTTGCCCACGTTCATCATCACCTTGGTGCGTGGGTGGCCTAGGTTCTTCAGGTCCGTGCGCGTCACGCCGAACGGCAGCTTGCCGTCATACACGAAGCCCGTGTCGCCCTCGGCGCAGCTCACCGTGACCAGCTGGCCGTCCGTGAGCCGCTCGGTGCCGTGCTCGGTGCCGACGATGGCCGGCACGCCCAGCTCACGACTCACGATGGCCGCGTGGCAGGTGCGCCCGCCGCGATTGGTCACGATGGCGGCGGCCTTCTTCATGATCGGCTCCCAGTCCGGGTCGGTCTTGTCGGTGACGAGGATTTCGCCGTCCTTGAACTGGTTGATGAACTCCGCGCTCTTGATGACGCGCACCGGGCCGGCGGCGATTTTCTCGCCCACGCTGCGACCGGTGACGAGCACCGGGCCGCGCTGGCGCAGCTTGAACGTCTCGATGACCTCCGCCGCCTTGCGCGACTGCACGGTCTCGGGTCGCGCCTGCACGATGAACAGCTCGCCGGTGCGGCCGTCCTTGGCCCACTCGATGTCCATCGGCGTGGGCTGGCCGCGCTTGGCCGAATAATGATCCTCAATGACGCACGCCCAGCGCGCGAGCTGGAGGATTTCGTCGTCGGTGATGGCGAACTTCGCGCGGTCGCCGGGCGGCACGGGGATGTTCTTCACCATGCGCCCGCTGCCGGTGTCATAGACGATCTTGAACTCCTTTGTGCCGGCGATCTTCTGGAGCACGGGGCGGAAGCCGGCCTTCAGCGTCGGCTTGAAGACGTAGTATTCGTCCGGGTTCACGCTGCCTTGCACGACGTTTTCGCCGAGGCCGTAGGCGGCGTTGATGAGCACCGCGTCACGGAATCCGGTCTCGGTGTCGAGCGTGAACATGACGCCGCTGGCCGCGAGGTCTGCGCGCACCATGCGCTGCACGCCGATGCTGAGGGCGATCTTGAAGTGGTCGAAGCCCTTGTCCACGCGGTAGCTGATGGCGCGGTCGGTAAAGAGCGAGGCGAAGCAGCGGCGGCAGGCGTCCACGAGCGCGAGCCGGCCCTGCACGTTCAGGTAAGTCTCCTGCTGGCCGGCGAAGCTCGCGTCCGGCAAATCCTCCGCCGTCGCGCTGCTGCGCACGGCCACGTCCACCGGCTCGGGCGCGTCGCCCTGCAACTCGGCGTAGGCGGTGACGATTGCCAGGCGGGAACTCCGCCGCAAGGATGGCGTGGCGCACGCGGTTGCCGCGCAGGCGGAGATTGTCCATGTCCCGCGTGTCGAGGCCGCGCAGGAGGCGGGTGATTTCCCAGTCCAGCCCGGCGGAGCGGAGGAAGTGGCGGTAGGCGTCCGAAGTGATGGCGAAGCCGTCGGGCACGCGCACGCCCTTGGGCGCAAGCTCGCGGAACATCTCGCCGAGCGAGGCGTTCTTGCCGCCGACGAGCGGGATGTCGCCGATGCTGAGTTCGCGGAACCACCTGATGAACGGGCTGGACGCCGCCGCCGTTGGAGCGCGGCGCGCGGCACGCGGGGCTTGGGCCATGGCAGTCATGGTGGGTTCTCCTTTCCAAGTTCGGCGAGCGCGACGAACTCCGGTTCGTGCTCGCGCACAACGAGCACGGGGACGCAGGCGTGCTGCACGACGTGTTGCGCGGTGCTGCCGAGCAGCAGATAGCGCAGCCCGGTGTAACCGTGCGTGGACGCGACGATGAGGCCGACGCAGGCGCGAAGGGCTTCCTTGTTGAGCTCGAGGAAAGGATTTCCGGTGAGCACTCTGGCCACGACAGGCAGGTCGGGGGGGATTTCTTCGGCGCGCATCCGGGCCAGGTCACGCATGGCGGATTCCCTCATCGCGCCCTCCTGAAGGACGGTGGTCAGGTGGCTCACGTCCGCCGGCAGCACCGTGGGCACGACGTGCAAGAGATGCAGCGTGGCATCGAACTCGCGGGCGAGCGCGACGCCGTATTGAAGGGCCTTGCGCGACTCGGCGGAAAAATCCGTCGCCACAAGGATGCGGCGCAGCGGCAGCAGAACGGATTGCAGGTCGGCATCATCGCCA
>JBJTAU010000399.1:0-2792 GCA_046090965.1 Limisphaerales bacterium
GCCGGTGGCGATGATGCTGAGGATCACGAGCCACCCGCCCTTCGGGAACCGCCGCCGCCACCACCACGTGAGCGAGGAGGTCAGCCGGTAGCTCGCGTGGAGCCGGCGCTGAAGCCAAGAAGCGGGGGCAGGTGAGAAAGCGGGCGGGTGGGAAAGTGAGTTGGTCGCTGGTTGCTCTGGAGGCTTCGAGGTCACATGCTCACTTTCTCACTTTCACGCCTGCTCACCTGCTCCAGTCATGCCGGCACCTTCATCTTCTTCATCAACTCCTCCACTACGCCGCGCGCCGTCACGCCGCTGAAGCGCGCCTGCGGGTCCATGACCATGCGGTGCGCGATGACTGGCACCGCCATCTGCTGCACGTGCTCGGGCGTCACGAACTCGCTGCCGTCGGAGAGCGCCGCCGCCTGCGCCACCTTCATCAGCGCCAGCGACGCGCGCGGGCTGGCCCCGAGCGAGACGCCGCTCGCCTTCCGCGTCGCGGAAACGAGATCCACGATGTAGCGCTTCAGTTCGTCGCTGATGCGGACCTCCGTCACGGCGCCCTTGAGCGCGAGCACGTCGTCCTTGGACACCACCGCCCCGGCGCGATCGATCGGGTGTGATTTCTCCTGAGCGGACAAAACGGCCACTTCTTCCGCTGCAGTCACGTAGCCAAGACTGAATTGCAGCGCGAAGCGGTCCATCTGCGCCTCCGGTAGCGGATAAGTGCCGCGCATCTCGACCGGGTTCTGCGTGGCGATGACGAAGAACAGGCTCTCCAAGTTCCGCCGGTCGCCCTCGACGCTGACCTGGCCTTCGCCCATCGCTTCCAGCAACGCCGACTGCGTGCGGGGCGAGGCGCGGTTGATTTCATCGGCCAGCAGGATGTTGGTGAAGATCGGCCCGGGGCGGAACTCAAAGGTCTGCTCGCGCTGGTTGTAGATGGAGACGCCGAGGATGTCGCTGGGCAGCAGGTCGGGCGTGAACTGCACGCGCTTGAAGCCGGCGCTGATGCTGCGGGCGAGGGTCTTGGCGAGCGTGGTTTTACCGGTGCCAGGGTAATCCTCCAGCAGCACGTGCCCGCCGCTGGCGAAGGCCGTGAGCAGCTTGCGGACGGCCGGGCCTTGCCCGTGCATCACGGTCTCGATGTTCGCGGCAATGTCGTGGAAGGTCTTTTGCGCGGCGACGAAAGTGTCGATCATGGCTTGGTTGTAGGGCAAGGAAACCCGAAGTCCGCCCGGAAGCCAAGCGGGGGATTCGCCAGTGTCCCAGAAAAACAAAAACCCGCCTCAGCCGAAGCCGGGGCGGGTGGTGAAAGGAGTGAATGGTTATTTCTTCTTCTTGGGCACTGCCGCAGCCGTGGGGGCGACGGTGCCGGTCTTGATGCTCACAGCAGTCAACTTCTCGCCGAGCAGGAACGTGCTCACGGTCGCATCTGTGCCAACCTTGAGGTCCTCGAGTTTCGCCGGCTTAACGGACTTGGTGATCACCGACGTTTCATCCACAGCGATCATCCGATCGGCAACCGTGATGGTCTTGCCCTCTTTGTCCACCGCCGTGATCTTTCCGATGACGGGTTTGTCCACCGGGCCCTTCTTGGCCGCCGCTGACGCTTCAGGCGCGACGAGGGCGAAGGTGAAGGCCACAGCCAAGGTGAGGAGGGAACGAGTTAGTGGTTGCATGGTAGTGTTGCGTTTTCGACGGTGGCTTTGACGTTTCCCAAAGGCGGGTTGTTACAACTGATCTTTACCTTGGCTCCGAAGGTCGTCAGGACAAACTGATCCCGGTTCAAACCCCTTCGATCTTCCAGCCCAGACTGGCGAGCTGCTGGAACAAGCGCTCGCGCCCGAAAAACGGCGGTTCGATCCGGAATTCCACGTTGGCGGTTGGCAGAAATATCCCCCACTTCCAAAACGAATAGCGGGCACACTGGATCGCCTCGCGCGGTATCACGATCACGGGACCGCTCTGCTGGCGCACCGGCCAGTCCGCATGGGTCGTGACCGCCGCCGGGAGTTCAGCCAGGTCTGTTTCGATCACTCCGGACACCTCATCACTCAGCGGCTTGCCAGCTGAATTTTTTGCAAGATAGGCCGCCAGCACTCCGCCCAGCGCGCCACCACTCAACGCCATTCCCATCTGAGTCGCCGTTGGCCCCACGACCAGGAAGAACGCCTCAGCCGAGGCAACGACAAGGCCGGCCCGATTCTCGCGCGCATCCGGTCCGATGCGGAAAGCCCGGCTGACCAGGACGATTTCGGATTTCATGCTCGCTCCCATGTCGGGGACGCTGCTCACGGTCAAATTCGACGCGAACTCTCCGCCACTTCAACCGAGGCTAGGTCTTGTCCACACCCTTCTGCCACGCGGGCGGATTCGAGAGCTTGTAAAGCATTTCTCCCGCTTTCCGCACGAGCAGCACGCCCTCGGCCTCGCGGTCCGCGTAGCTCTCGATGTCTATCGTCGCCGGGTCGCGGTAGCCCATGTTGATGCGTTCGCAGACTTCGCGCGGGATGCCGGTGGCGAGCGTGACCTTGATGCGGCATTGCTCCACGCCGTTCTCGAACGTGCCGATGCCGCGCACGTGCGTGCTGTGCGCAAGGACGCCCCACGGGTAATCCTTGAACTTGTCCCACTGCTTCAGGAAGTAGTCGCGGCAGTGGTAGCCGATGGCGTGCATGGTCTTGTTGTGCGTCACGCTCACCTCCGTCACGTGCGGCGCGTAGATGATGAGCTCGCCGCCGTCGGCGACGACGGGCTCCAGTTTATACATCGCCTTGCCGGCGGTCCAAACGTCCTCATACATCTTC
>JBJTAU010000400.1:0-2528 GCA_046090965.1 Limisphaerales bacterium
CCAGCGCAACAAGGAAAAGGGCCAGCGCTTCGTAATGTCGCCCGAGCAGCAGAAAGAGCTGGAGAACTTCCGCAAACAGGAGGCGAACGTGAAGGTCGAACTGAAGCTCCTCCGCCGCGACCTGCGGCAGGAAGTCGAGTCCATGGAGAACCGGCTCAAGTGGATGAACATCGCCGGCATGCCGTTCCTCGTGACCATCGGCGGCATCGGCCTGGCCGTGGTGAAACGCAAGCGCACGGCGGCGCGGTAGGCCGCGAACTTTCCGAAGCATGAACGTCCCGGAGCAACGGAGTAGTGGGGTGATGGAGTATTGGAGTGCTGACTCCGCTCCGCCCATTGCTCCAGCACTCCACCACTCCATCACTCCGTTTCTTTCTCTCCCATGAACCGCAAGCAGCTCCTCACTCTCCTCGTCCTCGTCGTCGTCATCGGCGGCGCGGGCTTGCTTGTCAACAAGCAGCGCCAGGGCGACTGGCAGCAGTCCTCCTCCGGCGGCGGCCAGAAGCTTGCCGCCACTCTCGATGTGAACGCCGTCGCCGCCGTAACCATCAAGTCCAGCGCGGGCGAACTGAACCTCACCAAGTCCGGCGACGCATGGGTCGTGAAGGAGCGCGGCGACTACGCGGCGAACTTCAGCACCATTGCCGACCTCATCCGCAAGTTCGCCGACGTGAAGGCCGTGCAAACCGAGCAAGTCGGCGCTTCCCAATACGCCCGCCTCGAACTCCAAGCCCCCGGCGACGGCGAAGGCAAAGGCACGCTCGTCGAGTTGAAGGGCAAGGATGGCGAGGCGCTCAAGTCCGTCGTGCTCGGCAAGAAGCAGACAAAGAAGTCCGAAGGCGGGCCGTTTGGCGGCGGTGAGTTCCCCGTCGGCCGCTGGGTGCGCGACACCGCCAGCAAGGACAACGTGGTGCTAACGAGCGAACAGTTCAGCGACGCCGAGCCGAAGCCGGAAAACTGGCTGGAGAAGGACTTTCTGAAAGTTGAGAAGTTGAAATCCATCGCCGTGAGCTACGCGACCAACGCCGCCGGCGGTTGGAAGGCCTCGCGCGAAACCGAAGGTGCGGAATGGAAACTCGCCGACGTGAAGCCGACTGAAAACGTGGACACCAACAAACTCTCCGCGCTCGGCAGCCCGCTGAGTTCCCCGAGCTTCAGCGACGTCGTGGCCGCCCCGCAGCTCGACAAGCTCGGCCTCGACAAACCCGCGACGCTGGTGCTGGAGACGTTCGATGGCTTCACCTACACCGCGAAAGTCGGCACCGCGAGCGGCGACAACTACCCGTTCCAAATCGCCGTGGCCGCCAACTACCCGAAAGCCCGCACCCCCGGCAAGGACGAGAAGCCCGAGGACAAGGACAAGTTGGACAAGGACTTCGCCGAGGCGCAGAAGAAGCTCGGCGAGAAGTTCGCCGCCGACCAGAAGTTCGCCAAGTGGACCTACCTCGTTTCCAAATACACCCTCGACAGCGCCCTCAAATCCCGCACCGACCTGATGGTGGAGAAGAAAGAGGAGCCGAAGCCGGACGCGCCCAAGCCCGGCGCACCGAAGCCGGAGGCCAAGTAGTTGGCAGAGGCGAGTGAGAGTGGTGCGAATCCACCCACTGTGTCCGACGCGTGGGACAATCCTCCGGCCTGAAAGCCGCGCCGGCCATCCTCACTGACATCCTCACTGAAATCCATGATTGCCGACCGGCGCTGGGTTTGGTAGCAACGCCACGTCAGCCCGGTGCGGGTGTGGTTCAATGGTAGAATGTGGGCTTCCCAAGCCTGAGACGAGGGTTCGATTCCCTTCACCCGCTCCAATTCAATAATCCCCTTTGGAATTAGCACTTTCTGAATGGTGTCTTCATAAAGTTGCCTAAATACGGGCATTCCGTCACTACCAGTCACAAATGAACCTGTAAACTCAGTGGATTTATCGCTGTCCGACCAGCTCAAAACCTCAAAAGTGCTAGCAAAAGTGCTAGCGGATTCAAGGGAGTTCAAGGCTGTCCCCCACTGTTCACCCGCGTCACAAACCTGCCCGAAAGCCTCAAGCTCCACAGGCAACTTCAACGCCTTCAAGTCGCTCATCGGTCTGGTTCAGCACGATTTTTCACTCGCCGCCCAGAATGCCCACTGCCGAGTTTTGATTCTCCGACCGACTCAGGACAGCGGAGGTTTTCGCTCAATTCCAAGCCGATCATCGTTCACCCGTGTCAGATCCGTTCACTGGTGTCTGGGTCGGCTAAAAATTGGCGGTTTTGAGCTCTTGGAAAACCGCCGAATCGCCTGCCCTACGACGCCGCAGATCGAGACGTGAAGAGGAACGGCTGAGTCGACGTGCGATGGAATCCGGCCCAGGCTTCTGCTAACACGGAGCCGATGCCTGCCGACCTCCTCCCATCCACTGAGAACAGCTTCAAGTCCAAGCTGCAATCAGCGGTTCAACGACTCGCCGCCAGCAACATCTTCATTGGCACATCGAGCTGGAAGTATTCCGAGTGGTGTGGGCAGATCTACGACGAACAGGGTTACCACTACCG
>JBJTAU010000401.1:0-4457 GCA_046090965.1 Limisphaerales bacterium
GGCCTGGAGGCCATCCATCTCCGGCATCTGCACGTCCATGAAGATGACATCGTAAGGCCGCGTGGACACGGCGTTGACGGCCTCGGCTCCGTTGTGCGCCACGTCGGCGTGGTAGCCGAACTGCTGGAGCAGCCGCAACGCGACCTTCTGGTTCACGGCGTTGTCCTCGGCGAGCAGGAAGCGAATCGGGAACCGGTCGGCCAGCGTGCTCTCGGCGGGCTTCGCGGCCGCGGGTTTCTCGTCGGTGGCGACGCCGGTGACGGCCTTTACCAGCGCGTCGCGGAGCTGCGCGTGCTTGACGGGCTTGGCGAGGCACGCGGCGAAATTCCCGCCCGTGGATTCCAAGTCATCCTTGCGGTCGGCTAGCGAGGTCAACAGCACCAGCGGCACTTTCTCCAGACCGCCAAAGCGCCGCACCTCCTTGCCCAGTTGGAGGCCGTTTATCCCGGGCAAGTGCCGGTCAAACACGCCCAAATGGAAGCGCCCGCCGCCTTGCACCCATTCGATGGCCTCTTCGGAGGAGCCGCATTCCTTCACGCTCAATCCCCAGCGCGCGAACTGCGCCGCCAGCGCGTGCCGCTGGGTCATGTTCCTTTCCACCAGCAGGGTCGTGAGGCCCTTGAGCGGCGCGGGCGTTTCCGCCGCCTTGCCCGGCGCGGGCTGCACTGAGAGCGTGAAATGAAACGTGGATCCCTTGCCCGCGACGCTTGTCACCCACATCGCCCCGCCCATGAGCTGCGCGAGATTCTTGCTGATGGCCAGGCCCAGACCGGTGCCGCCGTAGTGCCGCGTGGTCGAGGCGTCCACCTGGCTGAAGGACTTGAACAACTCGCCGACTTTGTCCTCGGGAATGCCGATGCCGGTGTCGCGCACGGCGAATTGCAGCGTGACCGGCAGGCCGAACTCCCGCGGCGACGCGCCGCCGTTGTCCTCGCCACGCGCGTGTTTCACGTGGACGGCGACCTCGCCCTTGTGGGTGAATTTCACCGCGTTGCCGATGAGGTTCACCAGGATCTGTCGCACGCGGGTCACGTCGCCCACGACCAGCTCCGGCACGTCATCATCCATGCGGCTGACGAGATCGAGGCCCTTCTGCGCGGCGTTGGCGGCGAGCAGGTCCAGCGCGTCCTCGAGACACTCGCGCAGGCTGAAGGGCTGCGTCTCTAGCGTGAGTTTGCCGGACTCAATCTTCGAGAAGTCGAGGATGTCGTTGATGATGGCCAGCAGTGCGTTGCCGGAGTTGCGGATGGTCTCGGTGAACTCGCGCTGCTCCGGCGTGAGCTTGGTCTCCAGCAGCAGCCCCGTCATCGCGATGACGCCGTTCATCGGCGTGCGAATCTCGTGGCTCATGTTCGCCAGGAACTCCGACTTCGCGCGGGCGGCGGCCTCGGCGGCGGCGCGCGCGGCGTCCAGTTCCTTGTTCGCGCGCGTCAGCTCGTCTTGCAGCCGGTTGGTGGCGAGCGTCTAGTTCACCCGCGCGCGCAGTTCGGCGATGTCGAACGGCTTGGTGACATAGTCCACCGCGCCCTGCCGGAAGGCCTGCACATTCTCCGCCGTGCTGCTGCGGCCCGTGAGCAGGATGACCGGACATGGATGGATGTCGGGATGCTCCTTGAGCTGCTTGAGAACGCTGAAGCCCTCCATGTCTGGCAGCCCGAGGTCCAGCAGCACGAGGTCAAACCGCTGTTCCTTGGCCAACCCGATGCCGGTCGCACCGTCGAACGCGGAGACGACCTTGACCTTGTTCTCGAGCAGGCAGATCACGACGGTCTCCTGCATGTTCAGGTCGTCGTCAATGAACAGGACTTTGAACTCCAGATCGTTCATGCGTGCCGCGGCGAGGCTTTCAACGGGGCGAAGCTAAGGCACAGCCGCGCGCGGTTGCTAGCGCATTTTTCCTCGTCAGCCGGGGCCTCCCGCGTTCTCATCGCGCGCGATGACCACCCCGACCGTTTTGAAACCAGAGGAACTCAAACCCGCCGCCGACCTGTGCGCCCGCACGCTCGATCAACTCGACCGCATCCTGCTCGGCCGCGCGGACGTGCACCGGCTCGTGCTCATCGGCATCCTCAGCCGCGGGCACATCCTGCTCGAGGGTTTGCCGGGCTTGGGCAAGACCGCGCTCATCCGCACGTTGGGCCGGATCATGCAGCTCGACTTCAAGCGCGTCCAATTCACCCCCGACCTCATGCCCGGCGACGTGCTCGGCACGCACATCTTGCAGGACACGCAAAGCGGCAAGCGCGAGATGACCTTTCCGCCGGGCCCGGTCTTCACCAACATCCTCCTCGCCGACGAAATCAACCGCGCCTCGCCGAAAACGCAGTCCGCGCTGCTCGAAACCATGCAGGAAAGCTCCGTCACGCTCCTGGGCGTCACGCGCAAGCTGCCCCAGCCATTCTTCGTGCTCGCCAGCCAGAACCCCATCGAACTCGAAGGCACCTACCCGCTGCCCGAGGCGCAGCTCGACCGCTTCCTCTTCCGCCTGCTCTTCACCCATGTGGACGCCGACGTGCTGACGCGCATTAGCGGCGAACGCCGGCGCGGCGAACTGCCCGAGCCAACGTGGCAGATGGAGAAAGGCCAGTTGGAAGAACTCTTCGGCGTGATGGAGCGCGTGTTCATGCCCGCACCCGTCGCGCGCTACGTGGCCCGCCTCGTCGCCGCCACGCATCGCGGCGCGGCGGAAGCCACCGAGGCGGTGAACAAATACGTCAACTACGGTGCCTCCCCGCCCGCCGCCATCGCCATCGCGGAAGCCGCGCGGGCCCACGCGCTCGTCGCGGGCCGCCCCACCGCCGGCTTCGAGGACGTGAAAGCCGTCACGCCGCCCGTGCTCAACCACCGCATCCTCCTCAACTACCAGGCCCGCTTCGACAAGACCGACACCACCGCCGTCGTGACTGAACTGCTGGCGAAGCTGGACGAGACGGGCTTGAAGCTGCCCGCTGATGTGGCGCTCGAACAAGCCGCGTGAGGCGGTTGGCGCGGTGGTTGAGGAACCCAGCGCATGGCCGTAATTGACCCCGACATCATCGCGTCCGCCCTCCGTGCGGCGGTGGATTCGTTGTTGGTGCTGTCGCCGCTGGCGCTGGTGGTGGTGGCGTTGCTGCTGCCTTACATCTACCGCGTCCTGTTCCTGCGCGCGAAGGTGGACAAGCGTTGCTACGAGGAGGGCAAGTCCAAGACCGCGCCGATCGTGCGGCGGCTGCGGCGGCATCTGGATTTTGCCGCGCGGCACTGGAGCGAGTATTTGGCGAGCCGGCGGCGGAACCTGAAGTATCGCATCGAGGTCAGCCTGCTCTACGACTTCGCCAAGGCCGCTGCCGCCTACTACGCGAGCGACCAGTGGCGCGAGCACACGCGCCGGCAGGGCGTCGAACAGCCTGTCTTCGTGGACGAGGACAAGCCGCTGCGGGACAACCTGGAGCGGAATGGCTTTTTCCTCAGCGCGTTCTTCAAGGAGGGCGTCGTCAACCGCTACCTCATGCAACCCACAGCCGGCGGCTTCGGCCCCGTGCGCGCGCAGAACGACCCGGCGCTGCTGGCGCGGGCCACGACGCTGTTCCGCGAGGCGCTGACGGAAATCGAGCCGCAGTTCGAGCAGGGCCACATCTACCTGCCGTTCCTCACGTTGAGCCGCTGGGAACGCCTGCGCTTCCGCATCCACACGATGATCATCACCCGGCTTCTCAGCGAAGGCATGGAGAAGGCGCTGGCGTTGATGTTGAGTTACGGACTGGTCGCGCTGCTCAAAGGCGACACCGCCAGCCGGGGCGCGGTGGACTTCATCATGGACATCGTGGCGCTGCTTTTCATGGCGCACATCTTCGACAGCGTCTTCAAGGACCGCTGTAGCCAATTCAAGACCAACTGGGAAGACCGCGAGCGCTACTTCTATCGCCGGCAGATGCACCAGTTCGTCCTCGGCCTCGACTCGGCCGTCGCGCGCGAGGAAACGCGGCGCGAACAGGAGGCGGCCGAGCTCTTGGTCGCCCGCGCGAAGAACCCGCGCGGAGTCAAGCGTCTCGTCCGCACGCTCAAGCGGGCCAGCCGGCAACCGCAGGAAACGGCGCTGCTCCTCGGCGCGGCCCAGGACGTGATGGACTTCGACCAGACGGAAGTTTCCCCCGTCGCCCTCGTGCTGCTGAAGGAATTGGCCGCCAGCTACCCGCCCGCCTACGCGAAGTTGCTCGCCCGCTGGCGCACCTTCCGCCACCCGTGGGCCGATGCGGACCCGCTCGTCGCCCTCCTGCTTAGTGACGCGCCGCTCGTGACGGTCGCGGCGCGGATGTCGCGTGCCTTGCCGGAGCGCGACCACGAAGCGGACTGGCACCGTGCGGTCCACGCGCTGCACGAGGACTTCCCCGCGGAAGTGGACGAGGCCCGCGTCGAGCACGTTTGCGAATGCCTCGCCGCGCCGTCACTCACGCCGGCCCGGCGGCGCGCCGTGCTGC
>JBJTAU010000402.1:0-2616 GCA_046090965.1 Limisphaerales bacterium
CCGCCCCGCCCCCGCCGCTGCGCGCCGCCCGCGCCACCCCCTGGAGAATGCGCTCGCGCCGCGCGAGCGCCGCCAGGGAACGGCGGCGCTCGGTGTTGTCGCGCACATGAAGGAGCACAGCGACCTGCCCGCCATACTCGAACCGCCGCACGGCCAACTCGACGGGGATGACTCGCCCATCCTTTGTGTAACTCTCGCCTTCCAAGATCGAAGTCTCGCGGTTGAACAACTTGGCGAAGCTCTTCCTGACTTCGGCACGGCGTTCGGGCGGCACCAGGTCGGTGACGTGCCGGCCCAGCAGTTCCGCACGGGACATCGCATGCAACCGGCACGCGGCGGGGTTCGCATCCCGCACGATGCCTTGGCTGTCCTCGACGAACACCGCGTCCGGCGAGCTTTCAAACAGCGCCCGGAACCGCGCGGCGACCTCCGACTCCCCGCGCGCGGCGCGGCGCAGCACCGTGCGCAGGTAGAACGCGCCGCCCGCCGTGAGCAGCAGACCGCTAAAGAGCGCGCCGTAGGGGTTCACCGTGTGCAAAGCGGCCAACGCGCCGGGAGCCGGACGAAACAGCATCGCAAAGTCACGTTCGCCAAACCGCACGCGCATTTCCGTGTGCCAGCCCGCGCGCATCTCCGCCTCGGTGGCCGCCGGCTGGCCGGCGGATTCCTTGGCCGGGAGGAAATGCCCCGCGCGCTCCCCACTGCCCGGCGTCAAGTCCAGTGCCAGCAGGTCCAGCGAAATCGGCGGTGCGTCCTGCATTGCCCCGCGCAGGAAGTCCCCGGTGCGCAGCACCCATTGGACAAAACCCGTCAGCCGCTCCGCCCGCTCCGCCGGCGTCCGCGGAATCGTCCCGCCACGATACACGGGCATGCTGGCCACATAGCCGAACTGGTGCTCCGGCTCCTGCCCCGACCGGAGCAGTGGCGCGAGCACGAGGTCACCCCGGTCGCGGGCCTGCGCCAGAGACCCGCGGCTCGCCTCCGCCATGAGGTCATAGCCGAACGCCGCCTCGTTGCCCGCTGGTGGCTCGACATACAAGATCGGCCAGTGTGCCGGCCGCTCCGCCGCGCGCACGAGCGCACCGGCGGCATTGGTCTGCGTGAACTGGAAGAACCGGCCCAGTTCGGCGCGCGCCTGGGTCTCCACCCGCGCGCTCCGCCGCCGGGACCACCGGCACCCATTCCAATGCGAGCAGGCCGGGATGCCGGCTTCGCAGCGGACGCACGACCTCGGCAAATTCCGCCCGCGATAAATCCTCCCGCCGTCCCATCAACTCCGCAAGATTCTTCAGCGCCTCGTCACATCGCTCCGCAGCCACCCGCACCGCGCCCGCCGCCGTCTGCGCCTGCAAGGACAAATGCAATTCGGCGCGCTCCTGATCCCACTGGCGCACTTGATGGAAGAGTGCGCAAGCCAACACCGTCCCCAGCACGGCCACGGCGGCAATATGGTTATTACCCCGCCCGGTCCCGGTCCGGGCGGAAGGGGGCGCAAGATCAGCGGCGTTGGCCATGAGAGGCTCATGGTGGGCAGTTGGCAACAGGGTCACAACTTTTTTGCGTCGGCCGGATGGAAGTGGCTACTCAGGAGCCGAAATCTTGGAAAATCTCCGCTTGCAATGAAGCTGCCGTTCCCTACTCTCACGGCGCTCTTCTTACGGAAGCGAGCGTAGCTCAGTCTGGTAGAGCGTCACCTTGCCAAGGTGAATGTCGAGGGTTCGAATCCCTTCGCTCGCTCCACTTTAACTTCGCCGGTATCAACGAGTTCCACCCAGCCAAGGATGGCTCACGCCCAATGCCTGACACTGACCTGACAACGCTCAGGCGTTGTCAGCGGGATTTCCAGTTCTTGGAGGGGATATGAAAAACACATTCCCCATCGAGGTCAGGAAAAAATCGGCGCTCGTAAAAATCCACCTCACGCCGCATCGCGGGACTCCCTTCTACACGGTCGTCCACCATGATGCGGGCCCCTCGACGCTTTAGTGGACTTTGGAAGCTTTCCGGCCCGCAATACATGCGCGGGCTGGCCGAGTGGGCCGATGACGGCACATTCGCGGATACGAAGCAGGCGATGTGGCTGGTTTACAGCGTCAACAAGGAAGACATCTGGGTTTCGCGAGTCCCGTTGCCGGTCAAGCCGGATGAGACCGCGTTCCCGGCTGACGATTTCGCCAAGGCCACGCCCGGTGCCGCCGTGCCGGGATGGAATCTCTACAGCCCGAAATGGGCGCCGGCTTCGGTCGTGGAGACAGCCGGAAAACGCAGCCTGGAATTGCGTGACGGCGATCCCTTCGACTATGCCCGCGCGGTGCGTGTGTTTCCGGAATCGGCAAAAGTGCGAGCCGAAGTGGACCTGACGCCGGGCCAGGCCGGCGCCGGGCTGGAGATCGAACTGTGCGACGCCGTCGGCCATCGGCCCGTGCGCGTCCTGCTGACCGAAACCGGTCTGGTTCAGGCTGTGGACGGGAATACCGTGACCGACCTGGGGAAATACGCGGCGGGTGAGAAGCTGTCCCTCACCATCGCCGCCGATGCGACGGCAGGCCGCTACAGCGTGCAGGTGAATGGCGGGGCGGCCCGCGAACTGGCCGTGGCCGAGGCGGATGCCAGGAC
>JBJTAU010000403.1:0-6896 GCA_046090965.1 Limisphaerales bacterium
GCTGCGCGAACAAACTCGCGGGCGAGGTGGACCTCTTCGAGGCGCTCGCTCATGCGAAGAAGTATTACCCGATTGATGATCGCCGGCTCGTGGTGCGCGCGTATCAGTCGAAGATTGACGGCTCCATCCAACCTTACGGCCTCGTGGTGCCACCGAACTTCGCGCCCGGCGGCGCGCCGCTGCGGCTGGATTTCTGGGCGCACGGACGCGGCGAGAAGCTTACGGAGATGTCCTTCATTGACGGACGGCATAAGTCGCCCGGGCAGTTCGTCCCGCCGGGGGCGCTGGTGCTGCACCTCTACGGCCGCTATTGCTGCGCGAACAAACTCGCGGGCGAGGTGGACCTCTTCGAGGCGCTCGCTCATGCGAAGAAGTATTACCCGATTGATGATCGCCGGCTCGTGGTGCGCGGCTTCTCGATGGGCGGGGCGGCGGCGTGGCAGTTCGCCGTGCATTACCCAGGAGTTTGGGCGGCAGCCGCGCCCGGCGCGGGCTTCAGCGAGACGCCGGATTTTCTGAAGGTGTTCCAGAAGGAGGACCTCAAACCGTCGTGGTTCGAGCGCAAGCTCTGGCACATGTATGACTGCACGGACTACGCGGTGAATCTCTTCAACCTCCCGACGGTGGCTTACAGCGGCGAAGCGGATTCGCAAAAGCAGGCCGCCGACATCATGGCCAAGGCGCTCGCCGCCGAGAACATGAGCCTCACGCACATCATCGGTCCCGACAAGACCGGCCACAGTTACCACAAGGATTCGCTCGTCGAAATCAACCGCCGCATCGACGCCATCGTCGCGCTGGGCAAGGATCCCGCTCCGGACAAGGTGCGCTTCACCACCTGGACGCTGCGCTACAACCAGTCCCACTGGGTTCGGGTGGACGGGATGGAGGAGCACTGGAATCGCGCCCGCGTGGACGCGACGGTGGATTTGTCCGAGAACACCGTGCGCCTCAAGACGGCGAATGTCTCCGCCCTCTCCCTGCTTTTCCCTCCCGGCTCATGCCAACTCGTGCAGGGCAGCGCGCCGCGCGTGGTGCTCGACAACCAGAAACTCGATGCCCCGCCGGTGGAAACCGACAAGTCCTGGACCGCGCACTTCCGCAAGCTCGCGGGCTAGTGGGCGCTGGCCGCCGTGCCGGACGACGTCTCGCTCCGCAAGCGCCACGGCTTGCAAGGGCCGATTGACGACGCGTTCCTCGACAGCTTCCTCATGGTGCGCCCCACCGGTGCGCCGCTCAGCGATCGCGTGGGCAAGTGGGCTGACACCGAGATGAAGCACGCCATTGAGCACTGGCGCCGGCAGTATCGCGGCGACGCGCGCGTGAAGGACGACATCGCCATCACCGACGCCGACATCGCGCAGCACAACCTCGTGCTCTGGGGCGACCCCGCGAGCATCAAGTTCCTCGCGCGCGTGCTCGACCGCCTGCCCATCCGCTGGGACGCGCAGAACGTCCGCGCCGGCGCACTGACCTACTCGTCAGCCGATCACGTGCCCGTGCTGAACTACCCCAACCCGCTCAACCCGAGGAAATACGTCGTGCTCAACAGCGGCTTCACCTTCCGGGAATACGACTACCTCAACAACGCCCGCCAGGTGCCCAAGCTGCCCGACTACGCCATCGTTGATTTGAACGTCCCGGTCGGCGCGCGATTCCCTGGCGGCATCGCCACGGCGGGCTTCTTCGGCGAACGCTGGGAGCTGCTGTCCGGTGGCACCAAGTAACCGACCCCGCTCCGCCATGAGCCACACCACCAGTTATCTCCAGTCCCTTCCCACGCTGCTGGACGCCGACATCAGCACGCTGGTCAACTACATCGTCCACGACTCGGTGCAGGCGGGGGCGAGCGACATCCACTTCGAGCCGTGGCAGGAATCCATGGCCGTGCGCATTCGCGTCACCGGCCAGCTCGTCGAGATGGTCCACTTGCCCAGCGACCTGAAAGACAAGATCGCCGGCCGTTTCAAGGTCATGGCGAGCATGGCCTCGCACCTCACGGGCGTGCCCCAGGACGGCAAGGTCAACATGGGCCCCGAGTTCGGCAACGTGCAGCTCCGCGTCTCCATCTTCCCCACCGTGCTGGGCGAGAAGATCGTGTGCCGCATCTTCGACCCCACCACGCGGTCCTTTGACATCGAGAAGCTCGGCCTCGACTCCCGCACCAAGGACAAGTTCATCCAGCTCATCAACAAGCCCAACGGACTCATCCTGCTCACCGGCCCCACCGGCTCCGGCAAGACCACCGCCATCTACTGCGCGCTGCAATACCTCCTCGCCAAGCACGGCACCGCCGTCAGCATCGCCTCCGTGGAGGATCCCGTCGAAGTGCCCATTCCGACCGTGAGCCAGGCGCAGCTAAACCCCGCGCAGGACTTCACCTTCGCCGGCGCGCTGCGCTCACTGATGCGGCAAGATCCGCAGATCATTATGGTCGGCGAGATTCGCGATCCCGAGACCGCGGGCATCGCCGTGCAAGCCGGCCTCACCGGGCACCTCGTCATCAGCACCGTGCACAGCGGCACCACGGCCGGCGTCTTCGCGCGCCTTATCAACATGGGCATCGAGCCGTTCCTGCTGGCGTCGAGCATCCTCGGCGTGATGGGCGTGCGCCTGGTCCGGGCCAACTGCTCCTTCTGCGCCATCCCCTACGAGCCGGAGGCCGCGCTGCTCAAGCTCCTCACGCAGGACGAGATTGACAACGCCTCCTTCCGCCACGGCTCCGGCTGCAGCGAATGCAAGGAGACCGGTTATGGCGGCCGCTTCTCCATCACCGAGCTGTTGCAGGTGAGCGAGCCAGTCCGCGACGCCGTGATGGAGAAGAAACCCACGCGCACCATCCAGCAGATCGCCGTGGACCACGGCATGCGGACGCTCTGGCAGAGCGGTCTCTCCCGCGCGCTCGCCGGCGAGACGACGCTCGAGGAAGTCACCCGCAAAGTGGCGTCGGACCAGATTTGAGCTGCGTTATGATATGACAGTGGGGCGCTTCGAGCTTGAGCAGTTGCGCAAAGCTGAAGCCAAACGGCGGGAGACGAGCCGAACTCATCCGTTGACCTATGCTGCTCTGGCGGCGGGCATCGCCGCATGGGCCGTCGGGGTATGGTGGCTGGCAAACGATCCCCAACGCCTCTAATGGGGTTTCATCCTGATCGCAGCAGGATTTTTTGGTTCTCTGCTGGCAGTGCCGGTGGCATTGCGCAGGTTGGTTGTAGCTGAGGGCGAACCAGCTGAGCAACCATGCCCCAGCTGCCAGAAATCTTTGGTCGGACACTCCCTTCTGATCGAGCGGACTAGGCGCTGCCCCCTGTGCGCATGCCCGCTGGGCGAGCATCAGAGCCAGACGCAGACGGCAGCCCTCCTGAATCTCGAAGAATTTCGGGCGAAGGCCGAAGCGTTGTGGTCCAGCGAACTCGCGGCAACGCGTCTGGTCACCAACTGGTTCTTCATACTGCTTCCCACTCTCTTGGTGGTTATGTGTGCGGCTCCCTTCTTGAGACCGGGAACTGCAGGCGCGCTCCTCTGGCTACCGGGCGCTCTGTTGGTGGGAATGCTGGCCCACTTGGTCTGGCGATCCCGCACGAAAGCACCAACCCAGCGCTGCCCGGCTTGTAAGGGCTTGCTGCTGGGCGGAAAAATGCATCGCAATCCGCTAGTGATCGCCTCTGGCTGCTGCCCGCATTGCCGAGCGGCGTTGTTCCCTCATGCCTTGCCGCTGCCAGTCGTTGGAACGGTTTCTCTCACTGACTATCTCGCGCGTCGGAAGGAGCTTTCCAAGTCGGAGAACCTTTGGTGGACAGTGGGGCTGGCCGGCATGGCCTTGGGCTTGGCAGTGGGAATCACGGGAAGCCGGGGCGCCGGACGGAGTGGGGACGTGGAAAGCGACGTGGTGATCACCATGCTGGCCCTGATGTATGGCCCGATACTTCCGGTGCTGTTGGTTTTACGGAAGAAAGCCAAGCGGCTTGGCCTCAGATGCCCGAAATGCAGTGCCAGCCTCTGCCCAGCGCAGGTGCTTGTGTTCGGAGAATGCCAGCGCTGCTGCACTCCGGTTCTGCACCGATAGGACTGAATCAATCCCAGTCGCTAGCCTCGGAAGAAAGGCCTGACTCCGCTCCCCTGCATCGCTAAGAATCTTGGTGGTGTTCATTCATCTCATCCTCGCCGCGCTCGCGCTCCTGAGCCTCGCCATCACGATCTGGCAATGGCTTGCTGCGCGGCGCTTCCCCTTGCACCAGCGCGCAGCGGACACGTCGTTCGCCCCCGGCGTCACGCTGCTCAAACCGCTCAAGGGCCTGGACCCCGAGACGCGCGGTTGTCTCGAAAGCTGGTTCCGGCAGGACTATCGCGGCCCGGTGCAAATTCTCATCGGCGTCGCGGATGAAAAGGATTCCGTCTGCGAGTTGGTTCGCCGGCTCATCGCCGAGCACCCGCAGGTGAATGCGCAGTTGGTCGTCTGCGCCGAGCAGCTCGGTCCGAACGCCAAGGTCTCCACGCTCACGCACCTCGAACGCCTCGCGCAGCAAGACCACTTCGTTGTGAGCGACGCCGACACGCGCGTGCCGCCGGACTTCCTCGCGCAGGTCATCCAGCCGCTGCGCGACCCCCAGGCCGGCCTCGTGAACTGCTTCTACGCGCTCGCGAACCCGACCACGCTGGCGATGCAGTGGGAGGCCGTGGCCGTGAACGCGGATTTCTGGAGCCAGGTGCTCCAGTCCCGCACGCTCAAGCCGCTGGACTTCGCCCTCGGCGCGGTGATGGCCACGCGCCGGCAGCACCTCAATGAAATCGGCGGCTTCCGCGCGTTGGTGGACTACCTCGCGGACGACTACCAGCTCGGCCATCAAATCGCGCGACGCGGCTACCGCATCGAGCTGTGCCCCGTGGTGGTGGAGTGCTGGGAACGCCCGCAAGGCTGGCGCGAAGTCTGGGCGCATCAACTCCGCTGGGCGCGCACCATCCGCGTCTGCCAGCCCGTGCCGTATTTCTTCAGCATCCTGAGCAATGCGACGTGGTGGTGGCTGCTTTGGACAGTGGTGGGGCTGCTTTGGCCGATACGGTCTTCCCGATCCCTAGCCGGATATGAAGTCACCGTTGCGAGCGTGGCTGCATTCCTCTCATTGATAGCGCTAAATTGGCGCGCTGAGATCGCTTACGAGCATCAGGCCAAACTAAATAACAGCGGCGGTCATCGTGGACTATCCCCACTGGCGGTGCTCAAAGACCTCCTCCAAGTCCCCATCTGGGCGCTGGCTTTCCTCGGCAACACCGTCATTTGGCGCGGCCAGCGCCTCCGCGTCCTCCCCGGCGGCAAGCTCGTCCCCATCACGCCCAAGCAACCGTGACCGTCTTGGACTGCGCCGGCAGAGCGCAGCGGCGGTCTGTGACCGCCGGAATCGGCGCTGACACAGCGCCGCTACAACCAAATTCGGACACGGCCGACTTTTTTCGTGCCTTTTCATCGGAGCCGCCAATAATCCGCCGCCATGACCATTTGGATTCTTGCGGTGCTCTTGTTCGGGATCGTTGGCGCGCTGGGCCGGCAGGTCGGGGCGCTGCGCATGAGCATTTCACTGGTGGGCGTGACGGTGGCGCTGTTCGTGGCCGGGCCGCTGGCGCCGGTTTTCCGCAAGGCGCTCGAAGTGGCAACGATCAAAAACCCGGTCACGGTCTGGTCGCTGGCCGCGCCGCTGGCGTTCCTGGCGGTCGTGCTCGTCTTCAACAGCATCGCGGTGGCGGTGTATCTCAAGATCGGCAACTACTACAAATACCGCGCCAAGGACGACATCCGCATCCGCTGGGAGCGCATGGACGGCCAGCTCGGCCTCTGCGTGGGGATCGTGGCCGCGGTGGTCTATCTGATCGCGGGCAGCGCGTATGTCTATCACGTCGGCTACGTGACCAAGCAGGTCGAGTCGCCGGGGGACAACCCGTTCTGGCTGGGGCTGGCCAACAAGATGCGCGACGACCTCAGCAGCACGAAGTTCGACCGTGTGGCTGCTGCGGTGACGACGGCGTCACCGGCGTTCACGCAGACCGCGGACCTCGTTGGCCTCCTGTATCACAACAAGGAGTTGCAGGCACGCCTGCCGGAGTATCCCTTGTTCATGTCGCTGGCGGAGAACGGGAAGATGCAAAACGCCTTCACGAATGCGCCCTTCGCCGGGTTGCTGCCCGCCAAGACCAACGTCTCGCTGATTCTCAAGGATCCCACGACCGAGACGCTCATCAACCACCCGGAAATCCAGCGCGTGGTCAAGGAAGTGGACCTCACCGACCTGCTGGGCTACCTCAAGACCGGCAAGTCCGAGAAATACGCGAAGGAGCCGATGGTCGGCAAATGGCAGCTCGACGTCGCCGCTACGGTCAAGCAATACACGCGCGCCGATCCCAAGGTCACGGTCAACAACCAGAACCGCCTGCGTGGCATGCTGCGCCTCCGCATGGGGGACTACCTGCTCATCACCACGCCCGACGAGAAAGTTTATTTGAAGGGCACGCAGAAGCCGCTCTCGGGCTTTGGGACCCTGCTCACCCAGCTCTTCCAGGTTCCCCCCGCGCCTCCCGCGTCCACGAACCAGCCCCCGACACTCTACGCCGGCTCGTGGAAGAAGGACGGCGAGACATACCAAGTCTCCATCCAGACGGAGCAAGGCGAGAAGACCGCCGAGGCAACTTTCATGGAGGGCGGCAAGCTGGCCACCAGCGTCGGCCCGAACACGGTTGTGTTCTCCCGGATTGACTGAGGACGGCGGAGTTGTCAGCGGCTCCCGGCTCCCGCAACCTCCCGGCAGCGAAGCCCATGCCCTTCCCCACCCTCCGCCACATCACCCAGCGCTTCCCCGGCGTGATTTCCCAATCGCCGTCCTGCGAGGGTGCGACGCAGAGCTGCGGGT
>JBJTAU010000404.1:0-2966 GCA_046090965.1 Limisphaerales bacterium
CTCCAAGAAGTTCGCCGCCTACCCGCGCCTCAACCCGCTGGGCGTGGGCAAAGACATCTCCGCCGCTGACCTGATTGACGAGGTCATGCTCGCCTATAACGGCGGCCGGCTCCGCGAGGCCGCTCAGCTCCTCGCCAAGAAGATGCTGCCGCGTGACGGCTTCATCGGCATGAGCCTCACCGGTGCGCTCACGCCCGCCGGCCTCGGCAAGAGCTGCCTCATCCCGCTGATGAAGGGCGGCTATGTGGATTGGATCATCTCCACCGGCGCGAATCTTTATCACGACCTTCACTTCGGCCTCGACATGCAGCTCCACAGCGGCTCGCCGTTTCTCGACGACGTCGAGCTGCGCGAGGAAGGCGTCATCCGCATCTACGACGTGCTGTTCGACTACAACGTGCTGCTCGACACCGACGCCTTCGTCCGCGAAGTCATCCAAGGCCCGGAGTTCCAAAAGCCGATGGGCACGGATGAATTCCATTACCTGCTCGGTAAATACGTCTCTGCGCGGGGCAAGAAACTTGGGCTGAAAGATTCTTCCGTTCTCGCCACTGCCTACGAGTGCGGCATCCCGATTTTTACCAGCAGCCCCGGCGACTCGAGCATCGGCATGAACGTCGCCGCGATGGCGTTGCGCGACTCGAAGCTCATCCCCGACGTGAACCGCGACGTGAACCAAACCGCCGCCATCGTCTATCACGCGAAGTCCACCGGCCACACCAGCAGCGTCTTCATCCTCGGTGGTGGCAGCCCGAAAAATTTCATGCTGCAAACCGAGCCGCAGATTCAGGAAGTCCTCGGGATCCAGGAGAAAGGCCACGATTACTTCCTCCAAGTCACCGACGCTCGGCCCGACACCGGCGGCTTGAGTGGCGCGACGCCCGCCGAAGCCGTGAGCTGGGGCAAGGTGGACCCGGACAAACTCCCCGACTCCGTCGTCTGCTACACCGACTCGACCATCGCGCTGCCGCTGCTCACCGCCTATGTCTTGAGCCGCGTGAAGCCGCGCAAGCTCAAGCGCCTCTACGACCACCGCGACGCCGTCCACGGCGAAATCAAGGCGAAGTATCTCAAGATTGGCACCGTGACCAAGGTGCTGACCAGCCGCAAAATCGCCAAGCGCGCCAGCAGCGTGGGGATGAAGTGAGTCGCCGGCCGCTGGGAAATGAACTTGCGCGGCCCGTTGGTGGCTGATTAGGTTGCCGCCCCAATTCGGTTGGGCTGGTAGCTCAGTTGGTAGAGCAGTGCCCTTTTAAGGCATTGGTCCGGGGTTCGAGTCCCCGCCAGCCCACCATTCCCTTCAAGGCAGCCGCTTCAAGAGTTTCGGCCTCTCCCTAGCGGGCAAAATTGATCGGCTTCAGCAAAAGCACGCTCGACAGGCGCGCTCTTTCCGTGCGAGATAACGCGCAGTAAATGGCCACCCTGTCTCCCGGCGAAGAAGCGCAGTTGCAGCAGACGATTGAGATGTTCCGTGTGATCACTCAGTCGCAGCCGCTGGACTATCAATCGCTGGAAATCCTCAAGGAAGCCTATACGAAGCTGGGGATGCAGAAGGACGTCGTCGAGACGTCCAAGCGCATCGCCGAGGCCTATGTCCAGCTCGGGCAGCTTTCGTCGGCGATCATGGAGTATGAGACGATCCTCCAGCGCTTTCCCGACGATGCCGACGTGCGGAAGGCGCTCAACGACATCGAGAACAAAACGAACAGCTTCGCCGGGCGAACCGCCAAGGCGGAGCCGGCGAGCCCGAGCCCGCTTGCGGCGGAGCCGGGCAAGCCCCGGCCCGGCGGGCTTGCGGCGAAGGTCGGGGCGGAGCAGGACGCTGGCAAGGCCGCCATGCAGCGCATCTTCGTGGACGGCAAGCTGGTCAACGCGCAGGACTTCGGCCGGCTGTGGTTCACCCCCGGAGCGGAGCCGGTCACCCAAGTCAACGAGCCGTTCCTCCAGGTGATGGCGGATAAGGGTGTGCTGGGGTTGGACAAATCCTTGAAGCTCGTCATCGAGCGCGCGCGGATCGGCTACATGCCGTTGGAGAAATACGACATCGACATGGAGTTAGGCAAAAGCTTTCCCCGGGCGGTCTGTTTGAAGTGGTGCGTCCTGCCGTTCGATCGCATGAGCAAGTCGGTGATGGTGGCGACCGCGAACCCGTTCAACAAGCAGGCGGCGGCTGAGTTGCAGGCCGCCACGCCGAACCGGCTCATCTGGTATATGACTTCGCCGGCCGATTTGGTGAAGTCTCTCAAGAAAGTCTTCCGCTAAACCCGTGAGCCTCGCCCCTGTCAAATCCTTCGGCGAACGTATCGCCGACGCGCTCGTCGAGGACAACCTGTTGACCGCTCAGCAGGTGGAGGAGCTCGTCGCCTTGCAGAAGAAGGAAGGCACCCGGCTGCTCAAGCTCCTCATCGAAAAGGCCTACGTCAGCGACGCCGACATGGTCGTGGCCATGGGCCGCGTGCTGAACACGCCGCCCGTCAACTTGGCCCGGGCGGGCATTCTCCCGGAAGTCGCCGGGCTGGTCCCGCGCGAGGTAGCGTTGAACTACAAGGTTCTTCCCGTCTCGCGCCTGGATAACAAGCTCTTCCTGGCGATGGCCGACCCGCTGAACGTCCTCGCCCTCGACGACGTCAAGCGCATCACCAAGCTCGATGTCACCCCCATGATCGCCTCCGAGAAGGCGATCCTCGACAAGATCAACAATCTCGAAGCCAGCAAGGGCGGCGGGATGGAGGAGATCATCAAGAAGACCGAGGAGATGGACGCCGAGGCCGAGGGGGCCGAATTGGTGGCCGAGGCGGCGGACAACGCGAACGTGGACGAGCTCGCCGCCGCCGGCGAGGAAGCGCCCGTCATCAAGCTCGCCAACCTCATCCTCGTCCAAGCGATCCGCGACCGCGCCTCCGACATCCACATCGAGCCGTTCGAGAAGAACGTCCGGCTCCGCTACCGCGTGGATGGCGCACTGG
>JBJTAU010000405.1:0-9001 GCA_046090965.1 Limisphaerales bacterium
TGGGCGTGAGCTACCTGACCGCGTGGCGCTGGCTGCACAAGTTGCGGCGGGCCATGGTGCGTCCCGGCCGGGATCGGTTGGCGGGTAGTGTCGAGGTGGATGAAGTGTATGTCGGGGGCGAACGCCCAGGCAAACGCGGCCTTCGAGCAGATTTAAGCAAACCAACGGTGGAGATTTCGCTTCTGCGCCTGAGCGGGTTCCACCACTCTCCGCCGCGATGAACTTGCTGCCGTTCTCGAATCTTCCCACCCACGCCCCGCGCCGCTTCGTGCCTGCGCAGATTGACCTCGGCGACTGGGCGCAGATCGCACCGCTCTTCGACCAGCTCGATGCCCGCGCGCCGCAATGCCGCACGGTCGCAGACTTCGAGCGCTGGATTCTCGATCAGGGCGATCTCGCCGCCGCGCTCGACCAGGAGGGCAGCCAGCGCTACATCGCGATGACCTGCCACACGGACAGCCCCGAGGCGGAGCAGGCTTATCTGCACTTCGTCGAGAAGATCGAGCCGGAGTTGAAGCCGCGGCAGTTCCACCTCGCCAAGCTTTACCTCGCGCATCCGCTCCGCGCGCAACTCAACCAGCGCCGCTACGAAGTCTTCGACCGCGACACAGCGTTACTCGTGGAGTTGTTCCGCGAAGAAAACATTCCGTTGCAAACCGAGGAGGCCAAGCTCGGCCAGCAGTATCAGAAGCTCGCTGGCTCGCTCACCGTGAACTTCCGCGGCGAGGAAAAGACGCTCGTGCAGATGGGCCGCTACCTCGAAGAGCCGGACCGCGCGTTGCGCGAGGAAGCGTGGACGCTCATCGCGCAGCGCCGTCTGCAGGAGGTGGACAAGATCGAAGATAATTTCGAGGCGCTGCTCAAGGTGCGCGAGCAGATCGCCCGCAACGCCGGTTTCCCGAACTACCTTGCTTACGCCTTCCGCGCGAAAGGTCGCTTCGACTACACGCCGGAGGATTGCTTGAAATTCCACGCGGCGGTGGACACGGAGATCATGCCGGTCGTCCGCCAGTTGCAGGCCGAGCGCAAGCGCCAGCTCGGCGTCGCGACGCTGCGCCCGTGGGATATCGCCGTGGACCCGCTCAACCGCGCGCCGCTGCGACCGTTCACCGAGGTCGAGGAAATGGTCACGCGCACGCAACGCGTCTTCGATCACCTCGATGCCAGTCTGGCCGCCGGCTTCAAGACCATGCGCGATCTCAAACTGCTCGACCTCGCGAACCGCAAGGGCAAGGCCCCCGGCGGCTACCAATCCACGCTCGCCGAAGCGCGGCTGCCGTTCATCTTCATGAACTCCGTCGGCGTGCAGCGCGACGTGGAGACGATGCTGCACGAGGCCGGGCACGCCTTTCACACGCTCGCCGCGAAGAACGAGGATATTTACGCCTACCGCAGCGCGCCGATTGAGTTTTGCGAAGTGGCCTCAATGGCGATGGAACTCCTCGGCAACCAGCACCTCGAAGAATTTTACTCACCCGCCGACGCCAACCGCGCGCGCAAGACGCACCTCGAAGGCATCATCGGTTTCTTCCCGTGGATGGCCACGGTGGACGCCTTCCAGCACTGGATTTACACGCATCCCGGCCACACGCGCGCCGAGCGCACCGCGGCGTGGCGCGGGCTGATGGATCGTTTCGGCGGCGACGTGGACTGGTCCGGCCACGCGGCGGCGCGGGAAAATTTCTGGCATCGGCAGCTCCACATTTTCCTCCACCCGTTCTACTACGTGGAATACGGCATCGCGCAACTCGGCGCGTTGCAGGTCTGGGCCAACTCGCACCGCGACGCGGCGAAGGCGTTGCGCGACTACCAAGCTGGCCTCGCGCTCGGTGGCTCGCGGCCGCTGCCGGAGCTGTTTGCCGCTGCCGGCTGTCGCTTCGACTTCAGCGCAGAGACGGTGCGCCCGCTCGTGGCACTGACGCGGGGCGAACTGGCGAAGCTGAACTAGGCAACTCCAAAGTTGCGGACGTTCACGGCGCAGGCCGCGCCAGCCTGAATGTGCCGTGGTCGAGGGACGCCTTGTAGGTCGAGAGGAAATTCGTGGCCGACGCGTGGCCTTCGTAGCGATACACGCCCCACGGCTTACCGAGATCCTCCGCGCCGCTGAACTGCCACTGCCCGTCCGCCGCCCGGACGTCGAGTTTCACCTGCGTCTCAAAGCTAAAGATGACGCCGTAGGTGGCGTGGAAGCGGGTTTCATACTGGCCGTTGTCCAGCTTGCGGATGAGGGCGCGCAGCCCGCCGGTATGGCCGTTGTGGTCGCTCAACCACTTCCCTTCCCAGCGGCCCTCGATAGAGTTGGTCGGATGGGGACTCGCCACTGCGGCCTTCCAATCCCGATTGAAGGTGGAGCACCCGCTGAAGGCCAGGAGCCCCGCCAGCGCAGCGACGCGAACCAACCAGTTACGCAAGCCGTAGATCATAGGTAAATCCGACGCCATCTGCCTGGGCGCGTCAAGCCGGCTCCGCTCCCTACTGCTTCAATCCATCGAGCCGACGGCGCGCCTCGGCATTGCCTCCGGCGGCGGCGCGCTCCCACCATTGCCGGGCCAGCGTCGCGTCCGCCGGCATTCCGTCGTCCGTCACCAGCATGACGCCGAGTTGCAACTGAGCGCCCGGGTCGCCCGCAAGCGCAGCCCGTGCGCACCACTGCGCCGCCTCGACCTTGTTCACCCCCACGGCCCGACCGCGATAGTGAAACCAGCCCATGTTGACCATCGCCCACGCCTCGCCAGCGTCCGCCGCGCGCCGCGTCCGCGCGTAAACGGACTGCAGCTTCGCTTCGTGCCGGATGAAGTCGGCGGCGTAAGGCGGCCCATAGTGATACGCGAGGGACTCCGCGACGAACCAGAACGAGGCGACCGCAATCAGGATAAGCGTCAACGACCCGGCCCAACTCAGCCAGCCGGTGTGTCCACGCCAGACCGCGAAGCCGCTGGGTCGCTCGCGAAAAGTGTAGGCCGCCCGGCCGTCCTTGTTCGCCGCGTCCGCCGGATTGTATTCGGGCGCTGTCGCGCCGTGCTGAAACGACTGCTTCACCTGCGCCTCGCCGGTCAGGGCTTCGTAGGCGACGTTGATGGTGCGCAGCTTTTCCTCGGCAAGTTTTTGCTGCGCGGGATCGTCGGCGAAGCGATCGGGATGCCACCGCTTCACCAGCGCGAGATAAACGCGCTTGAGGTGCTCTGGCGACGCACCGTCCGCCACCCCGAGGGTTTCGTAATGATTGGGCGCCGGCCTGCTCATGCCATGGTGACGGCGTGAAGCTAGCCGGTCCGTGGCGGAGGGCAAACTTTCTGCAATGATGCATCGTGCCGGCCGCTCAACAGCGTCTCCGCGCTGATCGCCCCGACGGTCGCGAGGAACATGTCCCACTGCGTGTCCCAGGGGTCCCCCTGCGTGCCGAGGAAATCCGTCGCCGCATCGCCCGTGAGCACCGCCGTCCACCATTCGAAGAACTCGTAGCACGCGCTGAACGCAAGGCAGACACAGACCACGAGGAAGTTCAGCCAGCCGCCGCGCTGCAACGGAGTTTTCCGCAGCAACAGCTCGCGCACGAAGATCGCCGGGATGAAACCCTGTGCAAAATGCCCGACGCGGTCGTAGTGGTTGCGCGCGAGGCCGAACGCGTCGCGCGCCCAGTCACCGAGCGGCACCTTCGCGTAGGTGTAGTGCCCGCCCAGCGCGAGGATGAGCGAGTGCAGGGCGAACAGGTGCAGGCATAGCGCGGACAGCGGAAAGCGCCGGTGCGTGAAGGCCAGCAGCGCGACGCCGAACCACACCGGCCCATTCTCCAGCGCCCACGTCATGCGGTCGGCCTTCGGCGCAATGCCGAGGGCAACTTGCGCCGCCAGCACAACCGCGATGAGCCAGGGGAGAGGCATGGCGCAGCTTACGCGACGGCCTTCACCACGCCAGCCATCAGCGCCACGCCCTCCGCCGCCTCCGCTCGGGTGAGGTCCAGCGCGGGCAGGAAGCGCACGACTTGCGTGCCGCTCGGCACCGTGAGCACGCCCGCGTCGTGCAGGCGGTTGACGAAGTTGAGCGAGGCGACTTTGCCGGTGTTCGCGAAGGCCGGGATGTTCTCCGCCAGTTCGATGCCCAGCATGAAGCCGAGGCCGCGCACGGATTTGACGACCTGCGGGAACTGCGTGGCGAGCTTGTCCAATTCCGCCTTCATCCAAGCACCCGTCTCGCGAGCATTGTCCGCCAACCGGTCGCGCTCGATGACCTCGAAGACCTTGTTCGCCACCGCACAGCCCAGCGGCGTGCCGCCGTAGGTCGTCGCGTGCGTGCCCGGCCCGAGCAAGTCGCACAGCTTCACGCCGTGATGCTCCTCGCGCACCCAGAACGCGCCGATGGGGAAGCCGCCGCCGAGCGATTTCGCCATCGAGACGCCGTCAGGCAAAAACTTGTCCGCGCCCGGGATGCCTTCGAGCAACCGCTGGAAACTCTGGAACCGGCCCGTGCGGAAGTGACCGCACTGCACGCCATCCATAAGGAGCAGAATGCGCCGTTCGTCGCATAGCCGGCGCAGGCCGAGCAGATACTCCACGGACGCCGGCGTGATGCCGCCTTCGCCCTGCACGCCTTCGATCAGGATGGCCGCCGTCGCGGGGGTGATGGCGTCGCGCACCGCTTGCAGGTCGTTGTAGGGGACGTGCTTGAAGCCCGGCACCGCCGGCTCGAAGCCCTTCTTCACTTTCTCCTGCCCCGTGGCCGCAAGGCCCGCGAGCGTGCGGCCATGAAAAGAATTTAGCGCGGTGATGATTTCAAAACGGCCTTCGTCGTGGCCGAACTTGCGCGCGACCTTGTAGAGCCCCTCGTTCGCTTCCGCGCCGGAGTTGCTGAAGAACACCTTGCCCGGCGCGAGGTGCCGGACGATCTGCTGCGCAAGCCGGCCCTGCGGCTCGTGGTAGTAGAGGTTCGAAACGTGAACCATCCGGCGCGACTGCTCGACGAGCGCCTCGGTGATCTCCGCGTTCGCATGACCGAGCGAGCAGACCGCGATGCCGCCACCGAGGTCGAGGTAACGCTTGCCGTTCACGTCCCACAGGTGGCTGCCCTGCCCGCGCGCGAGCACCAGCTCGAAGCGCCCGTAACTGGGCACGACGTATTTCTGGAACAGGCCAAGGACGGCTTGCTGCTCGTTGTGGACGAGGGCGGGCGGTGTCGGAACGATCTCTTTCATTGCGCGCGGGGATTTAGCCGCGAAAGCGCGCAAAGGTCACAGAGAAAAATTACTCCCCGATAATTTTCACCAGCACCCGCTTGCGGCGGTTCCCGTCGAACTCCCCATAGAAAATCTGCTCCCACGGGCCGAAGTCCAGGCGGCCCTTCGTGATGGCGACAACCACCTCCCGGCCCATGATCTGGCGCTTCAGGTGCGCGTCCGCATTGTCCTCGCCGGTGCGGTTGTGGTGATACTGCGTGGTGGGCGCGTGCGGGGCCAGCTTCTCCAGCCAGACCTCGTAATCGTGATGCAGGCCGGACTCCTCGTCGTTGATGAAGACGCTGGCCGTAATGTGCATGGCGTTCACGAGGCAAAGCCCCTCTTGCACGCCGCTCTTCCGCACCAGCGATGCGACGGTCTCCGTGATGTTCACGAAGCCGCGCCGGCCAGGCACTTCGAACCAGAGCTGTTCGGTCAGTGATTTCACGCCGGCGTTGTAGCCGCGCGGACGCGGATGCTCAGCACTTAAATCGCCGCCGCCACTGCGTCGCCCATCTCGCGCGTGCCGACGAGCTTCGCGCCTGCGTCGGCGGCGGAATAAATGTCGCCCGTGCGGACTCCGGCGGCGATGGCCTTGCCCACGGCGGCTTCGATGGCGTTCGCCGCGTCGTTCAAGCCGAAGCTGTAGCGGAGCATGAGCGCGGAGGAAAGGATCTGCGCGATGGGGTTCGCGAGGTTCTTGCCCGCGATGTCCGGCGCAGTGCCGCCGGCTGGCTCGAAGAAGCCAAAAGTCAGTTCCCCGCTCGCCTTGCCGAGGCTGGCGCTGGGCAACATCCCGAGCGAACCGGCCAGCGCCGCCGCCTCGTCGCTGAGGATGTCGCCGAACATGTTCTCGCACAGCAGCACGTCGAACTGCGTCGGCCGCAGCACGAGCTGCATCGCCCCGTTGTCCACGAACATGTGTTCGAGCTGCACCGCGGGATACTGCCGCGCGACTTTGGTCACCACGTCGCGCCACAGGACGCCGTTCTCGAGCACGTTCGCCTTATCAATGCTCGTCACTTTCTTGCGCCGGAGCGCCGCCGCCTTGAACGCGACATGCGCAATGCGCTCGATCTCCGGCGTGGTGTAAACCATCGTGTCGATCGCCCGCTGCGCACGCTTCATGATGACCGTCGCCTCCGCGTCCGCCTGCGGCTCTTCGTGGAAGTAATCCTCCGTCTTCTTCGGCTGGCCGAAATACATCCCGCCCGTCAACTCGCGCACGACAAGGATGTCAATGCCGTCGCCCGGCCGCTCGGGGCGCAGCGGGCACGCGTGGGCCAGCGCCTTGGGGAGCTGCACGGGCCGCAGGTTCGCGTAAAGGCTGAACTCCTTGCGGATGCGCAGCAGCGCAGCGCGCTCGGGCCGCTCCTCCTTCGGGATCGTGGGATCGCGGTCCGGCAGGCCCACGGAACCGAACAGGATCGCGTCGCTCTGTTTGCACAACGCCAGCGTCGCATCGGGCAGCGCCTTGCCGGCGGCGTCAATGCCCGCCCAGCCAACCGGAGCCTCGGTGATTGAAAAACTCTGAGAAAATTTCTTCTCCACCGCACGCAAGACCTTGAGGGCCTCGCGCATCACCTCGGGACCAATGCCATCGCCGGCGAGCGCGGCGACCTTGAACGTTTTTGCCATAGGGCGCGGAGGATACCGGCGGGCGAAAGGGAGTGAAGGAGAAATTCCCGCGTCAGTAATTCCGCTTCCGCGCCTTCTCCCGCGCCGGTGGCGGCTGGTTCGTGGGTGACAAATCAACCACCAACCCCGGCTGCCACGCGCGCTCCTGGCGGTCGAGCGCCAGCCCGCGCTGGATGAACTCCACCTCGTGATTGAAGGCCAGCAGCGTCACCGTGCCCGGCAGGTAAGTCGCGTCCTGAAAGCGCAACTCGCCGAACGCCGGCGGCGTGTTCGCCGTGCTGAACCGCACCGTCACTGGTCCGTTGGTCAGCGTGGCGGTCTCTCCGGGGAACCGCACTTTCACGTCCCGCACACCCAGCGCGGGTTGGTTGACGACGAGAAACGGCGTGCCGTTCGTCTCCGCCGCGAAGGTCACTTCCCACGGCCCTTTGCGCACGCGCAGGTGGCTGTCCAGCGCGAAGAGGCTGAAGTAACCCACCACCGCGATGACGCCCACGATGGCGACGTGCTTGAGTATGTTGTCCGGCTGCTGCATCGGGCGTTCGACATCACCCTCAAGCGCCCGGGGCCGGAGGATCCTTCTTCACCGCCGCCTTCACCTCGATGTGCAAATCGCGGAGCTGTCGCGCGGAAACGCCGGCGGGCGAGTCGGTCATGAGGCAGACGCCCTTCGCGGTTTTCGGGAAGGCGATGACGTCGCGGATGCTCGGCGTGCCGCAGAGGATGGCGATAAGGCGGTCGAAGCCCAGTGCGATGCCGCCGTGCGGGGGCGCGCCATACTTGAAGGCCTCCAGCATGTAGCCGAAGCGCAGCTTCGTCTCGTCCGGCGGAATCTGGAGCAGTTCCTCGAAGATGGTTTTCTGCACGTCCGGCTGGTGGATGCGGATGCTGCCGCCGCCGAGTTCCACGCCGTTGACCACGATGTCGTAGTGCTGGCCGCGCACTTTCTTCGGGTCGGACTTGAGCAGCGGAATGTCGTCGGCCACGGGCGCGGTGAAGGGATGGTGGCTGGAATACCAGCGGTTCAGCTCGCGGTCGAAGCCGAGCAGCGGGAACTCGATGACCCACAGGAAATTGAACTGGTCGGCGGGGATGACGAGCTTGCCCTGCGTCTTGAGCACGTCCGCGCAGTAGAGGCGGATCTTGCCGAGAATCTCGCAGGCGTTGAGCCATTGGTCGGCGGCGAAGAGAATCAAGTCGCCTTCCTCGATGGCGAGTTTGGTCTTGAGCGCGGTCTTCTCGGCCTCGGAGAAGAACTTCACGATGGGCGATTTCCAGTCGCCGTTCTCGACCTTGATGTAGGCGAGGCCCTTCGCGCCAAAGCTCTTGGCGTATTCGGTCATCGTCTCGATCTGGCCCTGCGTCGCGCCAGCCATGCCCTTCGCGTTCATGGCCTTCACCACGCCGCCGTTGGCGACCGCTCCGGAGAAGACCTTGAACGTGCTCGCCTTGAAGTCCTCGGTGAAGTCCACGAGTTCCATGCCGAAGCGCGTGTCGGGCTTGTCGATGCCGTAGCGATTCAGCGCTTCCTCGAAGCTGATGCGCTTGAACGGCGTGGGGATGTCAAGGTTCAGCGCGGTCTTCCAAACCTTCTTCAGCAAGCCCTCGATCAGCGCGGAGATGTCCTCGCGCTCGATGAAGCTCATCTCGATGTCCACCTGCGTGAACTCCGGCTGGCGGTCGGCGCGCAGGTCTTCGTCGCGGTAGCAGCGGGCGAGCTGGAAGTAACGCTCGACGCCCGCGCACATCAGGATTTGTTTGAACTGCTGCGGCGACTGCGGCAACGCGTAGAACGTCCCGGGCTCGCGGCGGTTCGGCACGAGGAACTCGCGCGCGCCCTCGGGCGTGGACTTGAAGAGCGTCGGCGTCTCGACTTCGAGGAAGCCCTGCTCGTCCATGAACACGCGCGTGGCGGTGGCGACCTTCGAGCGCAAGCGCAGGTTGCGCGCCATCTCGGGGCGGCGGAGGTCGAGGTAGCGGTATTGGAGGCGCAGCTCTTCGTTGACCTTGTTGGCGACCTCGGGATCGTCCACGGGGAAGGGCAAAACTTCCGCGTGGTTGAGGACGTGGAGTTCCTTGACGAGGACTTCGATCTGGCCGGTGGCGATTTTGTCGTTGTTGGTGCCGGCCGGGCGCTCGCGGACTTTGCCAAGG
>JBJTAU010000406.1:0-4172 GCA_046090965.1 Limisphaerales bacterium
ATCCAACACGCCCGCCGACCGAGTCATCTGGATCCCGCTCGAAGGCGTGCAGCACATGAAAGGACACGACGCCAAAACGGCCACCGAGATCAGCGCCGTGCTGGTGAAGCTCAAGAACCCCATCGCGGGACGCGGGCTGGAGCTGATGTATAACAAGCAAGGCAACCGGCTCACCTTCGCGTGGCCGATCGCGCAGGTCGTGTCCGAGTTGTTCGGCAAGATCGCGTGGTTCGACCGCGTGCTCGAACTCGTCGCGTGGCTCGTGGCCGTGGTGGCGACCGGCTCCGTGTTGGCGAGCATCTACAACTCGATGAACGAGCGCCGCCGCGACATCGCGATCCTGCGCGCGCTCGGCGCGCGAGCGCACACGATCTTTTGCGCGGTCGTCCTAGAGTGCGCGGCCATTGCGGCCCTGGGAATGTTGGCGGCGTTCGCGGTGTATGCGCTTATCGCGGCCATTGCGGCGGGCATCATCCGCGCGGAGACGGGCGTGGTGCTGCAACCCTTCGTTTGGCAACCCATCTTCGCCGTCGTGCCCCTGGCGATGATCGGCCTGAGCGCGCTGGCGGGGGTGATCCCGGCAGTGAAGGCGTATCGGACGAACGTGGCGGAGAACTTGGTGCCGGTGTCGTGACTGTGCCGGCGACTGCCAGTCGCCATCCGTGGGAACAACAGCTTGGACGCGACCCGAAAGAGACCATTCGCAACACGGCGATTTCAAATCGCCGGCACCTACGGCCGCAGCCACTTCACGAACCAGTCTACCGCCGCTTGCCGCGCCTCGACCGTGACTTTGTGGCCGGTCTGGGGCTGGAGGATGACCTGCAGTTTCGGCTCCGCGTCGGCGGCCCGGTAGGCGGCGCGCGCGGTGGTGAGGCATTCCTGAACGCCGGGCAGGGGCGTGCGCGGATCGGCGTCGCCGATGATAACCAGCCGCGGACGCGGCGCGATGAGCGGGAGCATCGCCGGGCCGTCGAACTGGCCGTAGATGCCGGGCACGACGCGATCGTAGAACTTCCGCAAGAAGGCGGTGTTCACGGGCTCGCCCTCGTTCTTCGCGGCGGCATCGAGCGCGGGCTTGAAGGTCTCGGCACGCGAACGCCAGCTCTCATTGTCCAGCGCCCACTTGAAACTTTGCACGCCGATGCACGGCACGGTGACGGCGATGCGCGCGTCGACGGCGGCGGCGAGGTAGCCTTCCATCCCGCCCTTCGAGAAACCAATGAGGCCGACGCGCGCGGCGTCCACGTCGTCGCGCGTGCCGAGCCAGTCCACGAGGCGCATCACGTCCCAGACGGTGTCGTAGAGGAACGGAAGTTTCTTGCTGCCGAACCACGCGTTGAGAATCGCCTCGTGATACTCGGCGGAACCGGAGCCGGCCTTCGTGCGCGCGCCGTGATGCCGGCCATCGATCGCCACCGCGAGGAAGCCTCGCTTGGCGAGGTCCTGCAGCAACGAGAGCTGGCTTTCCTTGTTCGCGCCCGTGCCGTGCAAAACGATGACGACGGGCCGACGGCCTTCCGCCTCGCCGCGCTTCACCAGCACGCCCGGCACACGGACATCGGCCTCGGACGCGAAAGAGAATTGCACCGCACGCAGGCCATTCGTGCCGGCGGGCGGCTTGACCTCGGCGGCCAACTCGACACGCGGACGGTCGAGGAGTTTGAGGAAGGCAGCGCGGGTGTCGGAGGGTTCGGCGGCGGGCGATGAGACAAGTGCCGCCACGCAAAGCGCGAGCAACGCGGCAACATGGCTGCCCCAACGGGGCAGAGGAATACAGCCCAGGGTTGCGCGCAGCCCTTTCCTGGGTGACGAACCAAAATAGAAACTCCGCCCTGAAGGGGCGGCGGAGTTGGCCGAACCTGCCACCAGCGCCCCTTCAGGGCGCAACGGGTCTTGTGACGGGAAACCCAGGGTAGGCATCGCTCCGCGCTGCCAACCCTGGGCTATATTCCGGCACCCCGTTGGGGTGCTGAAGACAGGCACGTTCGCCGACGTATGCACCGGCGCGTTCACCCCGTGATCTTCCGGTAGATCTCCCCCTCGTTCATCGTCGCGCGCTCGGGGCGGCCCTTGTAGCTGAAGACGAGGTTCTCGTGGTTGATGCCGAGCAGATGCAGGATGGTCGCGTGCAGGTCGTGGACGTGCAGGCGGTCCTCGACGGCGTGCAGGCCGAACTCGTCCGTCGCGCCGATGACCTGACCGCCTTTCACGCCGCCGCCAGCCATCCACATGGTGAAGCCGGTCGGGTTGTGGTCGCGGCCGTTGCCTTTCTCACTCATCGGGGTGCGGCCAAATTCGCCGCCCCAGATGACAAGCGTCGAGTCCAGCAGGCCGCGTGATTTCAAGTCCTTCAACAACCCGGCGATGGGCTGGTCGGTTTCGTGGAAGCGGTCGCCGTGGTTCTTCTCGATGCCGCTGTGCGCGTCCCACTTGCTGCCCGCGCCGCTATAAAGCTGCACGAAACGCACGCCGCGCTCGACGAGCCGGCGCGAGAGCAGGCACATGCGACCGAACGGCGCGGCGACGGGATCATCCACGCCGTAGAGCTTCTTCGGCGCCTCGGTTTCCTTCGAGAGGTCCACGGCGTCGGGTGCCTCGGCCTGCATGCGGAAGGCCAGTTCGTAAGCGGCGATACGCGCGTCCAACTCCGTCTGCTGCGAACGCGCGTCGGCGTGCTGGCGGTTCAGCGCGGCGAGCAAGTCCAGCTTGCCGCGCTGCTGCTCGTCGCTCACCCCCTCGGGCGTGTTGAGGTTCGCGATCGGTTCGTTGCCCGGCAGGATGCGCGTGCCCTGATACACGGCGGGCATGAAGCCGGAGCCCCAGTTACGCGGGCCGTTCACCACGGTGCCGTTGTTGTCCTGCATCACGACGAACGCAGGCAGATTTTGGTTGAGCGTGCCGAGACCGTAGCTCACCCACGCGCCGAGTGAAGGCCGGCCCGCGAGGATGGAACCGGTGTTCATCTGGCACACGCCGTTCGAGTGAACGATGCCGTTGGCCCAGCAGGAGCGGAGCACCGCGATGTCATCGGCGGACTCGGCAACGTGCTTGCACCAGTCGGAAATCCACAAGCCGCTTTGGCCCCACTGCTTCCACTGGCGCTTGTCGGGGAAAATCGGCGAATCATATTCACCCATCGCGGTGATGAGGCCCTTGGTGAAGCTCGGCGGCAACGACTTCCCCGCGTGCTTCTTCAGAGATTCCTTCGGGTCAAACGTGTCGAGGTGCGACGGTCCGCCCTCCATGAAGAGGAAGATGACGCTCTTGGCCTGCGTGGGGTAGTGCGCGATCTTCGGCATCATCGCCGACACCGCCGAAGCGGCGCGTAACGGACGGTCCGCCAGCAACGAACTCAGCGCCACCGCACCGAAGCCGGCGCCGGTCTTCGCGAGGAAATCACGGCGCGACGTTGCCCAGTCCACTTGGTTGCAGCCGTATTTTTTCATGGCGTCAGTCAACATACACGAACTCATTCGCGTTCAGCAGCACGTGGCACAGGTCGGCCATCGCGGCGACGCGGGTCGAGGCGGCGGCCTTGGCGCCAGTGGGCTTGGGCACGATGTCGTTGGCGTGCTTCGACGCATCCTTGAACGCACTGGGCTTCGACTCGAACTGCCATAGGCCGACGGTCGTGTCAGTCGCGTGTGCCTCGGCTCCGAGCAGCAATTCCTCCTGCTTCAGCGCGCCGGTCGAGAAGCGCACGTCGTCGAGCATGCCGTCGAAGCCGCCGCCCTTGCCCGCACGGCCACCGAGGCTCAACGCGAGCGCATTGGTGAAGCCGCCCGTGATCTTGTGCGGCACCTTCGCGATGGAGAGCGGCTCGTCGTCATTGGACAAATCCTTCACGTAGAAAACCACTTCGCCGGGCGCGCTGGCGGTGGCGAGTTTCACCGTGGCAGCGACGGCGTAGGGCTTGGCGAGCGCGAGCACCTGGTCGGAGAAGATCGCTTCCTCACCGAAACTGCCGTCCTGCTTCACGCCTAGGATTTGGAGCACGAGCGTGCGCGGCTTGCGGCGCGAGCCGTCGCCCGTGAGCGCGAAACCCCAGCCGGGTTTCTTCATGTCGCCGCTCCACTTCGCGGCGATGGTGCGGACAGCGGCAGTCTTGTCCACGGTGCGCGCGAGCACGTTCGCCTCGATGGTGAAATCGCTAGTCGGAAAGCTCGGGC
>JBJTAU010000407.1:0-3814 GCA_046090965.1 Limisphaerales bacterium
GCAGTGCGCAACTCGCCCACGCCGCCGCCACGGAGGCTTGGCAGACAGCGCAACTCGACACCAAGCCCGTCGCGCCGGAACGCGTCGGCGTCTTCGTGGGCACCTCGCGCGGCGCGGTGGGGAAACTTACGGATGCTTGTATCAGCGATGCGAAGTCATCGTCACGGCAGGCACGGCCCTCGGACGCCGCGCACTGCTCGCTGGCGAACATCAGCGGAATGCTCTCGCTGGCCTTCGCCGCCCTCGGGCCGGCTCTGACGGTTTCAGCCACGTGCGCGTCCGGGGCGGCGGCGGTTGCGCTCGCGGCCGAACAAATCCTCCTCGGCAAAGTGGACGTGGCGATCGCGGGCGGAGCCGAAGCGCCGTTGCACCCACTGGTCATCGCGCAACTGCACGCCGCCGGAATTCTCGGCCATGACGCCGATCCCCGCCTTACTTGCAAGCCCTTCGACGCCGCGCGGAACGGCATCGTGCTCGGCGAAGGCGCGGGCTTTCTCGTGTTGGAATCCCACGCGTCAGCGCAACGCCGCAAAGCGACGGTGCTGGCCCGCGTCGCCGGTTGGGCACTGGCGGCGGAGGGCACGGAGCGGGTGGGCATGGACCGCACGGGAGCCAGCTTGAGCCGCGTCATCACCGAGGCGCTCGCGCTGGCCGGAGTTGCTCCCACCCATCTCGGTTACATCAATGCCCACGGCACCGGCACGGTGCTCAACGATCTTGCCGAAGCGAACGCGCTGGGTGCCGCCCTCGGCGAGGCGGCGTCGCGTGTGCCGTGTTCCTCCACGAAAGCCACCACGGGTCATTGCCTCGGAGCCGGTGCCGCGCTGGAGGCGATCATCTGTATCGCGGCGTTGCAGAAGCGGGGCTTGCCCGGCACGGCGAACTGCCTTCGGCCGGATGCCGCAGTGAAACTGAATCTGCTGCGCGCCAGTCAGGAGTCGCCCGTCCGTTCAGCGCTGTCGATCTCCGCCGGCTTTTGGGGCAACCAGGCCGCGCTGGTCTTTCAGCTCGCTTGAGTCGCCTGCGCACTGCCGCCTTCCTTCACCTTCAGCGGCGTGCCGCAGTTGAGACAGTAGTTCGACTGCGGCGGGCAGTTCATCTCGCAGTCGGGACAGAGGATGTGGGCGCTCTTGTGGCGGCGGTGGATGATGAGGTTGCGGATGTAGGGAATCCACGTGAACGCGTAGGCGAAGATGAAGACGGAGTCCTTCTGGTAGAACAACGCGTAGGCCAGCAGCAGCAGTGAGCCAGTGAGACTCAGCCACCAGAACGCCGACGGGACGACGACCTGCTTGCGCTGCTCGGTGGCATACCACTGGACGAGGAACCGGGAGAAGAAGACGGCGTTGCCGAGCCAGCCAACGACCTTCCAGACGTGCCACTCGATGCCGAGAAATTTCCCGCCGGGGAAAAGCAGTGTGTCCATGCCGCAGCTTGGCGGGACAGGGCGGCGTTGAGAAGGCGAAAGCGGGTGAGGAAAGTGTTTAGGGATTGGTAATCGGTCCGCGTTGGCAGGCGCTCCGCCGCTCGACTAATCACTAATTACTTGCCCCTACTTCTCCGCCAACAGCTTCTCCACCTTCTTTTCCAGCCCTTCGCGCGCGTTCATGTCCACGAGGTTGCCCTGCTTGTCCACGAGCCACATGGCGGGGATGGCGGTGATGTCGAACTCCTTGGCAAAGCGGTTTTCCTTCTGGTCCTCGAAAAACTGCGGCCACGGCATCTGCTTCTGCTTCACCAGCGCGAGCAGCGCGTCCTTCTCCTCGTCGAGGCTGATGCCGATGACTTCGAAGCCCTTGGGGTTCAGCTTTTCGTAGGCGGCCTTGAGCTTGGGGATCTCCGCGACACACGGGCCGCACCAGGTGGCCCAAAAGTCAATCAGCACAACCTTCCCTTTCAGCTTCGCCAACTCCACCTTGCGACCGTCCACGGCGGTGAACTTGATCGCCAGTGTCTTCCCCATGCGCTCGGTCTTCTTTAGCAACGCGGCGGCCGCCTCCTTCACCTGCGGCTCGGCTCCGCTCGCGGCGATCTCCTTGGCGAGCGCCGTGGCCTTCGCCCCGTCCGAACGCATCGCCACCGCGTAAAGCATCTCAAAAACTTCCTTCCGCTCGGGAAACTCCTTCTGCAACGCGCGCGCGCCTTTCTCGAACTCGGCGAGCATCGCCTCCATGCCCTCGGCCTGCTTCAAGCCCGCCCGGCGGTCCACGGCCTGCATCCGCAGGCGGAACTTTTCTTCCGGCGACTTCTTCGTATCGCCGATCACCTCGGCCTCGAGCTTCTCCAACTGCTCCAGCCGTGACTTGTCCCCCCGCCGCACCGCGTTGCCGAGCAACTGATACCGCTGCTCGCGCACTTCGGCCGTCTTGGCGTGCGTGGGGAATCGCACGGTGAACTCCCCGGCGAGGTCCGCCGCGCGGATGGCGGCCTCCGCCTGCTTGGCCCGAAACGCAGCCAACTCCTCCGGGGTCGGCAGACGCCCTTTCCACTCGGCGGGCGGCGTGGGTGGCTCGGCTGCCTTTTGGATTTTCTCCAGCAAAGTGTCGGCGTCATCAGGCGCCTGCGCGAAGACGGGCCCGCTGGCGAAGGCGGCAAGCAGCAAGGTCAGCGCGGCGGCACGGAGAGCAATTTGTTTCATGGGGTTTGGACGTGTTGATGGAAGCGTTATTCCTGAGTGGTGGCCCGGGTAACTGGGGCAAAACCGTGAAGTTTCTCCCGCAAGAGCAGCAGGCGGCGCGGGTTGGTGGCGGCCGACAAATCGCCTTCCCGCTGGCCGACGGGCGGATGCGCCAGTGCAGCTTCGAGTGAAGCGAGGACCGAGGCGATTTCCGACGGAGCGAGTGTGATCGCCGCCTTGTCCTCCTCCTGCTCGATGAGCATCGCCGTGCGCGCGAACTCCAGCAGCACCGCGCACGGTTCGAGGCACGGGACGAGGCTCTTCGCGTCCGGCGCATCCGGCGCGAGAGCGGGCACGGTCCAGAGTCGGCGCTTGAGGCAGAAGCGCGCATCGCAACACGCCCGGACGACTTGCGCCGCCTGCGGGTCCGACAGCATCGTGGTGACGCGATACATCCCCGTCTGGCGCGCGGTGAAGTCCCGGTAGTGCGTGACCGGCGGTGTCGGTTGCCGCGCGGCAAACCAGTCCGCGATGGCTCCGGGATAAAGCTGGCTCAGGGCAAGTCCGAGTTCCGCATCGGAGGCGACGTGGCAGCGCCAACCACCGCGCAAGTTCGGCGCGGCCTTGATGGGACGAAATTCTCCTGTCGCCGTGTGGTTGGCCAAGACGCGCAGTTCGCCGACGGCCACGGGCTTCAAGCCGTTCGCGGGCGCGTTCCGGTCGCTGACCTGCCGCAGCTCGAAACCCGCCGGCTCCCGCCGCACCAGCACTTGCGCCAGGACCAACTCGGTGCCCATCGCCGCGCAGAACGCGGCGAGCGCGGGGTTGTTCACGATAGCCCTGACGCGCCGAGCCTAAGTCAACTCGCCTTCACCCCCAAGCCAAACTGCGCCCAAGCGGGTGTCCTCATTTCAGCGTCTACCCGAGAAGGCCGATCTTTCCCCCGATTGATCATCTGGAGCCAGTGGTCGGGATTGAACCGACGACCGACGGTTTACAAAACCTTTTTCGGCACTTCGCGACGGTTGCGCCTCGGTGCGTTTCGGGGCCGTATTCATTGGCTTTATCTGAATTTAATGGGATTTTCGGACTTTGCAACGTTCACGCACCAAAACGAACCTCTGATGTTGCATACTGTTGCACTCGCGAAAGCGCGAATTGGAATTGGAATTTGATTTTTGGAGCGTCTCGCAGCCA
>JBJTAU010000408.1:0-7321 GCA_046090965.1 Limisphaerales bacterium
CCCCCGCCAGGATCAGCCCCTCCGCGCGGAAAGTCTTCGACTGCATCCGCGGCCACGCCACCTGCGACCCGAACGACTCCGCCACCACCCACCCGCTCGCGATCCCGTGCTCGCGCAACTTCTCCTCCACTGCCGTCGCAAAATCCTCCACCGACCACGTCACCGTATGCGGATACGTGAACTCCACGAAGCGCACGCGCCCCGCCATCGCCAGCCGGAACCGCGTCACCAGCAGCCAGTCCCCGTGCAACCCCGGCAGGTAGATCAGCGTCGGCAGCGCGGCGTCACCGTGGATGCGGATGTCCAGCGACTCGCTCATCGGAACAACTCTCGTGAGCGGGTGAAGACTTCTCTCGGCACGCCGAGCGCCTGCTTCAATTCCACATCCCGGTCCCAAGGGTTGGCAATTTCGGCGATGCGACTGCGTTCTTCCCCCGTGAGTTGCAGGGGATAGAAGTGCGGCGAGCAGAGGGGCGTGTTGATGAGTGGATAGTCAGAGCCGAAGAGAAGGCGTCCCTGCCACTCGGGACGGGTCAGAGCTTCCTTGAGGTAACCCAGCTTGTTGACCTGCGTGAGCGAGGAGATTTCGGAGAAGAGGTTCGTGTAGGTCGCCATCATCGGGGCGAGCCGGTCAGTATCGCGCTGACCGGCGTTGGCGCCCGTGGAGGCGATGTGGGCGACAATCACCGTGACGCCGAGCTTCAGGGGGAGATGAAGACGCTGGGGGTCACACAGCTCATCGCGCGCGTTGGTGAAGGAACGCTCCTGCCCCGCGTGCGTGAGAAGCGGGAGCTTCAGTTCCACGAGTCGCCGATAGAAGGGCGTGATCCGCTCATCGCTGGGATCGAATTGCATGACGCTGGGAATCCATTTGACCAGTCGCGCACCGTTCGTCGCGGCCCAGTCCAAGCGCGCGAGGGCGTCGTGACGCAGTGGGTTAATGCTCGCGCCGAAGAGGAGGTTCGTGGTCTTCGCCGTCTCCTTGGCGACGAACTCATTGGGCACGTAAATCTCGGTGCGCAACTTGTCCAATTCACCCTTCTCATCCACGAGGCCATCCATGGCAAGGAGGATGGCTTGGCCGACGTGTTTGCTTCCACCTAGCTGACGCGAGATGAGTTGCACGACGAAGGCGTCGCCCTTCTGCTGCACTTCCTCCCGCGTGGTGCCGAAGGCCTTGAGATAGGTGCCGAGCTTCCAACTGTGCGCCATGGCCTCGGAGATAAAGCAGCCACTCTCCCCCGCACCAATGCCCGCCGTGTGAATATGCATGTCGAGGAGCTTGGCGGTGGGCAAAGGCTCCGGCGTGCGGTAGGGCCCGGAGTAAAAGACCCGACAAGCCACGCAGCCCCCGAGGGAGAGCGTGAGCGCAAGCAAGGCGAGCAGACGCGGCCAGCGGCGACGGGGCAGGGGTGCAGGCGCGGCCGTCATGTGGTGAGGGAGGTTGCCCGCGGATGACGCGGATGCACGCGAATGAGAGAGGGACAAGAGGGCGGGGCATAGCTCGGGTAGCACCCGCCTCCGGCGGGTCGCGGCGGGCGTCCCGCCCGACGCTTGGGCGAGGGAGTAAAGGATGGTTCTGTCGTTGCGAGGGTCGTCGCGCTCGCGCCAGCGGCAGGCGGAATTGCAGCGAAGACATCTCTACCTCCCTGCCCGTGTGCCGGGCAGGACGCCCGGCACGACCCGCCGGAGGCGGGTGCTACCCGAGATAGTTTGGACCCGCTAGGCGAGCGGGCGGTTGGGTTGGCCGACAAGTTCTTCATCTGCGTCAATCTGCGTGATCTGCGGGCCATATTACTTGGCGGCGTTCACCATCGCCTGGAGCTCGCGGTGATTTACTTTGCCGGTGCCGAGCTTGGGGATTTCCTTCACCACGGCAATTTCCTTGGGCACGCAGAGGTTGCTCAGGCCCTTGGACTTGATGGCGTCGCGTATCTCAGCGAGGGTGAGCTTCGATTCGTTCGTGCAGCAGATGAGGGCTTCTCCCTTATCTTCATCCGGACGCGTCACGACGGCGGTGGCGAGTCGGACGCCGTATTGCGGGAAGGCCCCGGCAAGGGCGTCTTCTACGGCAGTGAGGCTGACCATCTCGCCGCTAATCTTGGCGAAGCGTTTCATGCGGCCCCGGATGCTCACGAAGCCTTCGGCGTCCACGCTGACGATGTCGCCGGTGTCATACCAGCCACCGCCGGAGTGGAACTTGGCGTTCGCATCGGGGTTTAGATAACCCTTCATGATGTTAGGGCCACGGACGAACAAGCGGCCGACGGCAGGGGATGGGGGATGGGTCATGGGAGATGGGGTTTGCGGAGTGGCATCCGGGGAAGAAGGGGCGCCCGGGTGCGCGGGGGCTTCGCCGATGCCTTCAACGGCTTCCAGCTTCCACTGGACACCGGGCAGGAATCTGCCAGCGGTGCCGTGCTTGGGCTCCAGCGGTGTGCAGGCACTGATACAGGGGCTGCACTCAGTGGCGCCGTAGCCTTCCATGATGCGAACGCCAAATTTTTGTGCCCAGAGTTCCGCGGTGGCTTGCTGAAGCTTTTCCGCGCCAGCAAAGAGATAACGCAGCGAGCGGAAATCGTAGGCGTGGGCTTTCCGACCGTAGCCGCTGAGGAAGGTATTGGTGCCGAAGAGGACCGTGCAGTCCTTGTCATAGAAGACTGTGGGCACGACACGGTAGTGGAGCGGGCTGGGGTAGATGAAGATGTAGTTGCCACGGATCAGCGGCAGGATGGTGCCCGCAAGAAGGCCGAAGCTGTGAAACATGGGCATGGCATTGAAGAAGCGTTCGTCGTCGCGCAGGTCGCAGGCCGCGAGCATTTGGCGGGTGTTGGCCAAAAGATTGTGGTGGGAGAGTTCGACGCCTTTGGGAATGCCTTCGGAGCCGCTAGTAAACAAGACCACCGCCGTGGTCTGGGGATCGGAAATGGGCGATGGGGAATAGGGAAGGTAGCTGCTCGCTAGGGCGAGCAGGCGGTCGAGGCCGGTGATGGTAGCGCGGAGGTCTTCGAGGTAGAGGAGGTTGAGACCGGCTTGCTCGAAGGGTGCAGGGTCGAGCTTGAAGCGTTTGAGGAAGTTGCGGGAGGTGACAATTTGTTTCAGGCCTGCAAGTTCCGCACAGGCGAGCATGGTGGGGATGCCCGTGGAGAAGTTGAGGATGGCGGGAATGAGGCCGCGCTGCCACAGGGCGAGCAGGACGACAGGGGTGGCGTTGATGTTGGGGAGCATGACGCCGACGCGGGTTGCGCCAGTGCATTGCGGAGCGAGGCGGTCGCCCATGAGCTGTGCGCCGATGAGGAACTTGCGATAGGTCAACTCGGTGAGCGTGGCGTCTTCGAGGATGACCTTGCCCGGCAACGCAGCGGCGGTCTCGGCAATGGCGGCGGGAAGGGTCGCGGGGCCAAATTCCATTTCGGTATCGAACTGCTGGCGGACCATTTGATCGCGGAGCCAGCGGGTGAAGAGCGAGCGGCTTTGCGACGTGCTGAGATGCTCTTGGTGGGGGGCGGAGAGGGCATCGCTGAAGTGTGCGGTGATGGTGGGGAACCAGCGCTTGACTCCCGGATGCGGGGAGAAGGGGAGGCGACTGGCGCCGCGCAGGTAAGCGGTGATGACCTTGGCGTGGGTCTTGTGGATGAGGAAGCCCGTGCCATCGAAGAGCTTCATGAGAGTGCCTGTGCGAGATAGCCGGCCCTCGGCGAACAAGACAAGTTTGCCTCCCTTGGATAGGAATTCCGCCATGTGCTTGACGGCATAGGGCGAGGCGTTGTCGATGGGGAAGGTCCGGCGGTTCTTCATGACGAAGCGATGGAACCAGGACTTCTCCGCCGTGGTGGCAGAGGTCACAAACTTCCACGAGTCATCAAGGCAGACTCCGACAAAGAGCCAGTCGAGCCACGAAGTGTGGTTCGGGATGAGGAGGACGGGCCCGGGGGTGTTCAGCGCGGCTTCGTTGAAGGCGCGGAAGCGGAAGAGGAGGCTGGCGAGCAGGCGGAGGAGGGAGTTCATGTTGAGGAGAATGGAAATAGGATTACGAGTTGAGGCGGGATTAAGAGGCGGAATCTTCTCGCTCGGGAATTTTCAGCCACGCGACCACCACCGTGACCAGCACGGCGAGGCAGTAGAAGAGTTGCGAAGGGTCGAAGCCCTGCTTGACGTTCACCCAGGCGAACACGCTCGCGCCGAGCATGGCGGTGTTCTCGATGAAGTTCTGCGTGGCGATGGTCTTGCCCAGTTTGTCCTGATGGGACTCGGCCTGAAGCGCGGCGTTGAGCGGAATGAGGAACAGCCCGGCGAAGACCCCGGCCACGATGAGCACGCCGATGGCGAAGGGCTTCGGCCACGGCAGGCCCGCGCCAGTCAGCCACTTCACCGCGCCCAGCAAGGCAATGGCCACGGCGAGGCAGGCCCCGTAGCGACGCGTGGTGCGCAAATCGCCGACCTTGTGCAGGTGCCCCGCCAGCACGCTGCCGGCCATCACGCCCAGACTGAGCCACAGGCCGAGCAGCGCGACCTGCGTCATGGTCTCCAGCTTCAAGACCTGTTGGCCCCACGGCTGGAAGTTCATCTTCATCAGCGCTCCGCAAATCCAGAACAGCCCCGTGCCAACCAGCACGCGCCGTAGCCGCGCGCTGGTGAAGAGGTGGGCGAAGTTGCTGAAGAAGTGTCCGGTGCTGCCCCGGAACTGGACTTCGGGATACGAAGGCGTCGGAGCCCTGAAGAGGTTCAGCCCGAGCGAGAGCGCATAGATGCCGCATACGATGCCGTAGGCGGCCAGCGAGGTCAGCGCGCCCTTGTTCACGCCATCGGCAATCAGGGAGCCGACGATGTTGCCCGCCAGAATGGCGACGAGGGTGAGCAACTCCACGGTGCCATTGGCTTTTACCAAGCGCTCCGTCGGCAGGATTTCCGGCAGGATGCCGTATTTGGCGGGGGAGTAGAAGCACGCCCCGACGCCGACAACCAAGTAACCGGCGGCCAGCGCCCATGCTCCCGTGCTGGCGTGCAGGGCGGCGAGGGCGCTGCCGGCCAGCTTCACGGCGTTGCCGAGGGCGAGCCAGCGCGTTTTCGGGAAGCGGTCGTTCACGTAGCCTGCGAGCGACGCGCAGAGGAGATAGGGCACGAAGAGCAGGCTCGTGTAGAAGATGTTGGCGATGCTTTGCTCCTGGCTGGTGATCTTGCCTTCGGCGAAGGACTTCATCACCGGGCCCAGGATGATGGCGAGAATGACGTTGTCGCCCAGGGCTCCGAGAAACTGGCTGGCGAGAAGCAGAGGATAGTTGCGGGTGGATTTCATGGCAGTTCAGACCTTGGCTTGCGTGGCACGGGTGGCGTTCTCGCTGATGGTGGTGAGTTCGGCGACGAGTTTGGCGGCGCGGTCGGCGGGAAGCTTGTCCCAGACTTCCTCGGCGGCCGCGTAGTAGTGCGGGTAAATCTCCGCCAGCAGCCTGCGGGCGGCGGGGGTGAGCACGACCAGCCAGGCGCGGCGGTCGGTGGCGTTCTCCTTGCGCGTGACCAAGCCACGCTCCTCAAGGCGGTCCACCAGTCCGGTCACGTTCGAGCGGTGCATGATGAGCTGGCGGCTGAGGTCGGACTGTGTGCAGCCGTCGGGAAAGTCGGTGAGGATGTTAATCAGATTGAACTGGCTGGGGCTGAGATCCCAGCGGGCGAAGAAGACCCGGCTGGCGTTCCACAACTCCTCAGCAGTGCGGAGCAACTGGATGAGCGCCGCGTAACGCGGGCCGGGGGAACTGGTCTGTCGTTTCATCGGCGGATGGTTTAACAAGAGATTGTTGAGATGGCAACATTGAGAAATCTGAAAGCCACTATTGGTGAAAGGAGCGCGGACGCCTCTGCCGGCGACAAGCAGTCGCCGGCCCAGCTCGGGCGTGGGCGTCCGGGCTCCAAGGGACGTGGGTTTCTGTAGTTTCGCCTCCGCACCGGATCTTGGCATAGTCGCGCCGATGAACAACTTCGCCCCGTGGCTGCCGGTGATCGGCTGCGTGCTGGGATTGCTCTGCTTGCTGGGCGCGTTGCGCGCAGGCAAACGCCGCCGGCTCGTGGATAACCTGCCCACGTCCAAGACCACGGGCGTCTTCATCGGCCTTGTCGAGCTGAAGGGCACGGCCGAGATCGATTCGCCACTCAAAAGCTTTCTCGCGGAATGCCGCTGCGTTCACTACTCATGGGGCGTGGAGGAGGAATGGGAGCGCACGGTCACCGAGACTTACACTGATAGCGACGGCAAGACGAAGACGCGCACCCGCACGGAACGCGGCTGGACCACGGTGGCCAGCGGCGGAGAGATGATTCCCTTCTACCTCAACGATGACTGCGGCTCCGTGCTCGTGCGGCCCGAAGGTGCGGAGATCGAGGCGCTCAGTGTCTTCGATGAGACCTGCACGAGCTGGGATGCGCTCTACTACGGCAAAGGGCCGGCGGGCGGCATCATGAATTCGACCGGCCGTCGCCACTTTCACGAGCACGCCATCCCCTCGCACACGCCCATCTACGTGATGGGGCAATCGCGCGAGCGGGAGGACGTAGTCGCTCCCGAAATCGCGGCGGACAAGACCGCGCCGATGTTCCTCATCTCCACGCGCAGTGAGCAGCAGATCAGCTCAGGCTTCGCGTGGGCCTTCTGGGGCTGGCTCATTTTCGGGCTGCTGCTGGCCGTGGGCGGCTTCGTGTGGCGTGACGGCGCGGAAGGCCGCGACTTGCAGCAGCGTTGGCCAGTCTATCTGCTGCCCGCGTTCGGCTTCGGATTCATGGTCGCACTCGGCTGGGTGTGGATGGTCTTCAACAGTCTCATTGACCTTCGTCAGCGCGTGCGACAAGGCTGGGCGCAAGTGGATGTGCAACTCAAGCGGCGGTTCGATCTCATCCCCACTCTCGTTGCGACCGTCACCGGCTTGCGCGACCACGAGGCGAAGTTGCAAGAGAGCATCGCCCTGCTACGCGCGCAGCAGGCCGCCACGCCTCCGGGCGTCGCGGGGCCGGACTATGCGGCCTGCACGAAGGTGCTGGTCGCCGTGCGCGAGGCGTATCCCGAGCTGACCACGGGGCAAGCCTTCCTTGGTCTGCAAAAATCCTTAGTGGACACAGAGCACCGTATCGCGCTCGCCCGGGGCTACTTCAACGAGATTGCCACACATTACAACACGCGACTGGAAGTCATCCCCGAACGCTTCGTCGCGGCACTGGGCGGGCTGAAGCTGCAGCCGCTCATGCTGGCGAACGACTTCGAGCGCGAGGCCGTAACGGTGAATTTCGCGCCTTAGCGATGCACTGCCAGCACTTGTAAACGCTTACCAAAAAATCA
>JBJTAU010000409.1:0-5007 GCA_046090965.1 Limisphaerales bacterium
GTCACCAACCTGGCCGGCTCCGCCACCAGCAGCCCCGCCAGCCTCACGGTGAACCAGCTAAGTCAGGCCATCACCTTCGCAGCCATCCCCAACAAGCTGACTACGGATGCGCCGTTTATGGTCAGCGCGGGCGCCAGCTCCGGTTTGCCGGTAAGTTTCAGCGGCATCTCAGGGCCGGCGACCATCAGCAGGACTATCATCACCCTCACCGGGGCGGGCAGCGTCACCGTGCGGGCCACACAGCTTGGCGATGCGGTCTACCTGGCGGCGGCGGCGGTGGATCGCAGTTTCGCCGTCCTCTCCGCCGGCACGCTTCAGTTTACCAGCGCAACTGCCAGTGTCGCCGAGAACGCCGGAACCGTGACCTTGAGCGTGACTCGGGCTGGCGGCTCGGATGGTGCCGTGGCTGTGGGCTATACGACCGCCAACGGCACGGCTACCGCCGGCAGTGATTACACCGCCACCAGCGGCACACTCAGTTGGGCCAGTGGGGACACGGCCAGCAAGACCATCACGGTCCTCATCCTCAATGACACCGCTGTGGAAAGCAGTGAGACTTTCAATGTGACCCTCTCCACCCCAACCGGCGGGGCGACCCTTGGCACTCCCGCCTCGGTGACCGTGACGATTACCGATGATGACCTCACGGCGTTCGCGGTCCGGCAGCTGCCTGGGGGTTACTCCCCCAACAGCAAGTTCACCGTGACCATCACGGCGACTCCGGCGGCCAATGTCGGCGTCTATGCAGTGGAGGACGCCCCGCCCGTCGGCTGGACGGTGGGCATCATCAACAACAGCGGTTTGTTTGATGCCCTTAACGGGAAGGTAAAGTTCGGGCCGTTCTTCGATGCGACCGCGCGCACGCTGACTTACGAGCTGACGCCGCCGGCCAATGCCACGGGCATACAATCGTTGACTGGCACTGCTTCGGCAGATGGGGTCAACAGCACGGTTGGCGGTGCGTCCACCATTGACCGCACCCTTCGTCACCCGGCAGACAGCAACCCCGCGGACGACCGTATCTCCATTGGGGAAGTCACTGCCTATGGGGCGGCTTGGAAGACTGGTGCCTCATGGCCGCTGGACCCGAATCCAATCCCTATCAGCTATGTGACGCGAGCTGGGGCCTTATGGAAGGGCGGCGAAACGTATCTCTTTGATCCCATGGTGGCCAGTGCGCCGCTCTGGTGGGTGAACGGAGGTTTAGCTCCTGCGGGGTTGCGCCCGTTGGGTGCAATGCCAACGGCGCTTATCCCTGCCGCCGTCATGCCGGGCGAGGCCATGGCGGATTTGGCGGGCGGGTTCCAGCGTAACAAGGACTTTGTTCTCACTTTGCGGGTGCGTCCCAGTGCTGGGGTGCGAAACTATGCTGTGGAGGAGACGGTTCCAGCTGGTTGGAATGTTAAGCCCGGCAGTTTGGATCAGGGAGGAGCGTTCGATGGGACCAATCGCAAGGTGAAGTGGGGCCCCTTCTTTGACGCGGCGGAGCGAGTGCTCACCTGTGTCCTCGAACCCGGTGCGAATACCGCTCCGGTGGTTTTCGCTGGCGTTGCTTCTTTCGATGGCGTGAATGTGGGCTTCACAGGCCGGCGAGCGGTGCCCCGCGCGGCGTTCCTGCCCGAGAATGCCAACGCCGGGCGCAACGTGAGGGTAGATGGTTTCCGGGTAGTCGTGCATGGCGAGGCCGGGAAGCGGTATGACATCGAGGCGACAGCCACACCGTGGATTCCTAATTCGTGGGCTTCAGTCGCCACCAATCTGGATGGCGCGGCCTTGGTGGATTTCACGGACACGCTTGCAACAAGCAGCAGTCGCCGATTCTACCGCGTAATCGAGCGATGACTTTGCCCGCCTGAGTGGGCGGGCACGCTGGCCGGAGGGCTTTTCCCGCGATTCCTCCGGCCAGCGCAGACGATTACCTTCGGTGCCTTGCCGGGCAAACGAGTGGATGACGGCCCGTTCAGCTTGTCTGCAACCGCCAACAGTGGCCTACCCGTAAGCTTCAGCAGTTCCGTTACCTCGGTTGCAACCGTGAGCGGCAACACCGTGACCATTACAGGCGTCGGCAGCACGACAATCACTGCAAGCCAAGTCGGTGACGCAACCTATTTGCCCGCCACCAGTGTCACCCAGACACTCGTCGTATCGGCTCCGCCGACGATCGGCACGCAGCCATCAGGCCAGTCTTTCACACTGGGGAGCGCTGTGACGCTTTCAGTCGGAGCCGCTGGCACAGGCCCGCTTTCCTACCAATGGCAGTTCAACGGAGTGAACATCGCGGGCGCAAACGCTGCTACCCTTCCGCTGACAAACCTCAACGCCACGAACGCAGGCGCATATCGTGTGGTCATCACCAACACAGTCGGCACTGTCACGAGCAATCCCGTAGACTTGTATTTCTACGGGGACTTGAAGTTCATCGCCGCGACGGTGTTGGCCGGCTCCATCGGTCAGCAGTATCGCGTGGACTTCGCGGATGTTGTCACCATCGGAACGACGAATTGGCTGACGCTGACCAACGTGATCCTGCCTTACAGTCCGTTCCTCGTGATTGACCCGAACTCGCCAGGCAGAACGCAGCGCTACTATCGCGCCGTTCCGTTGCCGTAGCCAGAGGCGGCGAAGCCCGGACCCTGAAATGGTTGATTGCTCGCGAGGCCACCCTCCGTCAGAGGAAGCGCCATGATCCGCCTGCTTGCCGTCCTGTTCGCCGCGCTTCCACTCGCGCTTGCCGCTGCTGAGAATCTCCCGCCTGTCGGGTTGCCGCGCTTGGAGCGCACGAACCTGCTCGTGTTCCACGATGTGACCGGGAGCGTGCGGCCGGTGAAGTCGCCGAAGGATTGGGAGCATCGCCGCGCGGAGATCGTGCGCGGGATGGAGCGGGTGATGGGCATTTTGCCCGGCGCGGCGAAGCGGTGCGCTTTGGAACTGAAGGTGGAGGAGGAGGTGGATTGCGGCAGTTACGTGCGGCGGCTGGTCACGTATCAGAGCGAGCCGGGCGGGCGCGTGCCGGCTTACTTGCTGATCCCCAAGGACGCGTTGAGCGGGAAGAAGAAGGTGCCCGGCATCCTCTGCCTGCACGGCACGGACAACAAAACCGGTCACGGGGTCGTCGTGGGCATCGGCGGGAAGCCGAACCGTCAATATGCGTCCGAGCTGGCGGAGCGTGGCTTCGTCACGCTCGCGCCGTCGTATCCGCTGCTGGCGAACTACCAGCCCGACCTCAAGGCGCTGGGCTGGGAGAGCGGCACGCTCAAGGCGGTGTGGGACAACATGCGCGGCCTCGACCTGCTGGAGTCGCTGCCGTTCGTGAACGCGAAGGCGGGCTTCGGGACGATTGGTCATTCGCTCGGCGGGCACAACTCGGTTTACACCGGGGTCTTTGACCAGCGGCTCAAGGTCATCGTGACGAGCTGCGGCCTGGACTCCTACCTCGATTACATGAGCGGCAACCCGAAGGTGTGGGAGCCGGAGAAGGGCTGGTGCCAGACGCGTTACATGCTCAGGCTCGCGGGCTACAGCGGGCGGCTGGCGGACATCCCGTTCGACTTCCACGAGATGGTCGGCGCGCTCGCGCCGCGCGTGTGCTTCATCGCCGCGCCGCTGAAGGATTCGAACTTCAAGTGGGACAGTGTGGATCGCGTGGTCGCCGCTGCGTCGCAGGTTTACAAGCTGCACGGCAAGCCGGGCAACTTGATCGTCGAGCACCCGGACTGTGACCACGACTTCCCCGTGGAAATGCGGGAGAAGGCTTACCAGCTCTTCACGCAGCACCTGCGCGCGAACTGAGTTCAGCGTAGTTCAAAGGGCAGCTTCACCGTCGGCTGCTCCAACCGCTTTGCCACGCCGTCGAACACATCCACCTCAAAGGGCTTGCCAATGTTGTTGCCGGCGAGGTCCTCGATGGTGGTCTCGACGATGAGGGAGTAGCGGCCCGCCCGCCACGAGTGCAGCGGCAGGAACTTCCAGATGCGTTCGCGTTCGGTGAGGAAGGGTTGGCCGGGGATTTCGTGGCCGGACTCGTCCACCACGTGGATCATCCGCAGCGCGAGCGCGGAGTCCATCGGCTTGGCGAGGTCCACGGCCAGCGGCTCGCGCGTGCGGATGGGCGGGGCCTTATAACCCCAGTGGCGCGGGTCAGGCGCGTCGCGGTCCGGCGGGCCGACGGTGAAGCGTTTCGTGAACGCGCGCTGCAGGCGGTTGCCGTTCGCGTCCTTCCAGCCGCTGCCGATGACGCGCGTGAAGCGCCGGCCGGCCACGAGCGCGGGGCCGATCTCCTCGAGCGGCTTGACCTCGCGCTTGATACGGCCCGGGTCAATGAAGAGCGTGAGCCGCATCATGTCGGGGGTCCACAACTCCTCGGCGAGTTCGAGGAACGGCAGCTCAACGGGTTGGTTCGCTTCATTGAGCAAGCGGATGTGCTCGTAAATGTTTCCCCGGCTCATGGGCGCGGAGAAGTGGACGTAGAACTTGAGCAAGTTCTCCGGCAGCACGTCCGCGCTCGGGTAGACCTGCGTGACGCTCGTGGTGGCGCGCTCCGGTTGCACGGGAATCTGCAGCGCGGAGGTTAGTTTACCAGCGGCCGGTGAAGGCGCGCCGGGAAGCTGCCCGGCGTCGAAGACCGCCCGGTAACGCAGCCCCGGCTCCAGCGGAAACGCGGGCACGAAGCACAACCGCGCGCCTTCGACGCGATGCGCACCGAGCATCGGCACCGGCTCGACGCCCGGCTGCTCGACGAAGACGGCCAGCAAACGCGGCCAGTTCGTTGCGGGCCAGTTGGTGGATTGCAGCACGGCGAGCGCGTCCTTGCTCAAGCCCGTGACTTCGAGGGTCAGCCGGTTGGTCTCCTTCGGCGCAGCGACCCAGCGGAGGAAGACGGCGGAGAAATTTCCCGAAGCATCCGCGCCTGCAGCTGAAGCGCAGCACCCCAGCCAGACAAAGAGGAGGCCGGCAAGTGCCGGCCTCCAGTTCAAGTGCCAAGGTTGTCCGCCCATTCCGCTCACGGCA
>JBJTAU010000410.1:0-3188 GCA_046090965.1 Limisphaerales bacterium
CTTGTGCGCCTCGCGAACCAGGACCGCGCGCAGGGCGACGTGCGCACCATCCGCGATGGCCGGCTGACGCTGGCCTCGGCCGCCGGCAGTTTGGAAATCCCGCTCACTCGCATCACGCAGGTCGTCCTCGCCCCCATCGCACCGCCGGCCACCAATCGCCCGGCGGGCGAGACGCACGCGCGCTTGAGCAGCGGCGAGACGGTCGCCCTCACGCAACCGCGCTGGGATGGGGCAAAACTCGCCGGGGTCAGCCCGCACTTCGGCCCGCTGCAACTGGAGACGCGCTGGGTGCGGATGCTGCGCTTCAACCCCGACCGCGAGGCCGAGACGCTGGACCTGCCGTTCTTCGGCGCCGACGCGCAGCAGTTTTTTGAAAGGTGAACGGGCGATGAATCCGCTTTCCGTTATTCGTGGTGCGTGGTGCGTGGTGCGTGAATGCGTCCGGGCTGGAAAGACTTCACGCGCGCATTCGTGGCTCCGCGTGCTGACTTCTCCCTCGCCCCCATCGGGGGAGAGGGCCGGGGTGAGGGGGCAGGTTGAACGAACTCAGCCAGAATTCGTTGAGCAACTAGCCCGCCCCCTCAGCCTAACCCTCTCCCCCGTTGGGGGCGAGGGGACCGGAGCACGATCGTTGTCACTCATCACCCATCACTTCTCCTCTCTCACGCACCACGCACTACGCACCACGCTGCTCGCTCTTTTCAGCACGCTCACGATAGTCACGGCTGCCTCGCCGCCGCACGCCATCCTCTTTCGCAATGGCGACGTGCTTGCCGGCCAGCTCGAGTCCATCACGCCCACGAACGGCCTGCGCTGGCGGCACGGGGACGCGCCGGCGACCATCGAGTTCCAACCGCAGGCCGTCGCCGAGGTCAGCCTCGGCGCGGCTTCGCCGCCGGCGCCGACCTCGCCCAGCTACTGCTTCGTCCGCCTCACGAACGGCGACGAGCTGGCCGGCAATCTCAAGGCGCTCGATGAGCAGCAGGTGGTGTTGGAGACTTGGTATGCCGGCACGCTCACGCTGCCGCGTCCGCGCGTGGCGGGCTTGCGCCCGGCGGGGCCATCGCCGCGCACTACCTTCGCCGGCCCGGACAGTCTTGACGGCTGGACCATGGGCAAGGCGCTGCCGGGCAACATCAACGCCGGCCAGTGGCACTTCGCCAACGGTGCGTTCGTGGCGACGCAGCCATCGTCCATCGCCCGCGATGTGAAATTGCCGCCAAGTTCCACGCTGGAATTCGATCTCGCGTGGCAGGGCACCTTCGCGCTGGCCATCGCGCTTTACACCGATTCGCTCCAGACCGTGCGTCTCGCGCAAACGGCCGACGAGCCGCCCTTCGGCGGATTCTACAGCCTGCAATTGAACAGCTATTCGTCGCAACTCCTGCTCGTGAAGCACAAGGAGGCCGTGCGCCAGCTCGGCATGGCCGTCATCCCGGTCCTCCAACAGACCAACCGCGCGCGCGTCGCGATCAAGTCCAGCCGCGAGCAGAAGACGATCACGCTGCTCCTCAACGGCGTGGTGGCGAAGCAGTGGATCGACCCGGAGGGCTTCGGCGGGCAGGGCACGGGCATCCGCCTGGTGCATCAGGGCCAGGGGCCGATGCGCATGGCCAACTTGCGCGTAACCGAGTGGGACGGCCGGCTGGAGGAAACCGTCGCGCCGCTCGTGCCGAACGTGACGGACGACGTGGGCCGCCTGGCCAACCGCGACGCGGTGGCGGGCCGGTTGGTCGAATGGAAGGACGGCAAGCTGCGCTTCGCGGTCGCGGCGAACTTCCTCGAGATCCCGCTGGACCGCATCGCGCAGGTGGACTTTGCCACGGCCCGCGCGCAGACGACGCCGTTGCAGGCCGGGGACGTGCGCGTGTTCTTCACCGGCCGCGGCCGGCTGACCTTTGCGCTCGAAAGCTGGATGGAAAAAACCGTGCGCGCGAGCAGCGCAAACTTTGGCCAGGCGGAGTTTGCGCCGCGGGCGTTCAGCCGGATTGTGTTCCAGCCGCAGCCGTGAAAGGCCGCGTAATGCGTAAAGCGTAAGCCGGATGGCTGCGGAAGGTCGGACCTGCTCCGGCAAATTGCGCGTTACGAGTTGCACCTTTCCCTTTACGATTTACGCATTACTCATTAGCCGCTGATGAAACTCTACTTCCTCCGCCACGCCGCCGCGCTGGACGGCCTGGACGACGCGAAGCGACCGCTCTCGCCCACGGGCCGGCGACAGGCCCGCAAGCTCGCGCGGTTCCTGCGTCGCGGCGGCATCGCTTTCGACCACGCGTTTTCCAGCCCGCTCGTGCGCGCGAAGCAAACGTTGGACATCGTCCTCGACATCACCCAGGAAACCCGGCCGGTGCGCGCGCAGGAAGTTTCGGCGCTGCTTAATGAAGCAGATCCCGACACCTTTGCCGACTGGCTCCTGCGCCTGCCGCCGGACGCGGGCCATGTCCTGCTCGTCGGTCACGAGCCATCGCTCTCCGCGCGTGTGCGGCGACTGCTGGGCTTGGACCGGGTCGAGGCGCTCGAGTTGGCCAAGGGCGCGCTGGCCTGCGTGAAAACGGCGGACCGGCGCACCGGTTCGCTGAAATTTCTTCTCACCCCCAAGTCGCTCGGGTTGGGTGGCGACCGTCAGACATGAACTCGGAATTGTCAGCCGAGTTGCAGCAGACCGTGGCCGACTTGGGCGTCGAGAAATTCCGCCGCCACATCTTCCTCTGCGCGGACCAGACCAAACCCAAGTGCAGCCCGCGGGAGGCGAGCATCGAGTCGTGGGACTACCTCAAGCGGCGCCTGAAGGAGTTGGGCCTCGTCGGTCCACAAGCGCTGGTCTATCGCACCAAGGCCAACTGCCTGCAGGTCTGCGCGCGCGGGCCCATCGCCGTCGTCTATCCCGAGGGCACTTGGTATCACTCCTGCACGCCGGCGGTGTTGGAGCGCATCATCCAGGAGCACCTCGTCGGCGGGCAGCCCGTGAGGGAGTTCGCCTTCGCGCAGCACCCGCTCTGAGCGCAGCCTACGGGATCTTTGACCGGAATTTTGGCGTGACAAGCCGGCGGTCGAACCGCCTAAATGCGCGCGTCCGAGGCCGACCCTATCGTCCAGCGGTTAGGACACCGCCCTTTCACGGCGGTAACCGGGGTTCGAATCCCCGTAGGGTCGCCATTCTTGATTCGAGCGAGGGGGACGGCTGTAAC
>JBJTAU010000411.1:0-7301 GCA_046090965.1 Limisphaerales bacterium
GAGCGCCTCGGGCGAGGAACTCGTTTCCACTTCGATGAGCAACGGCGACTTCATGCGCGACGCGCCATGCCATCGCGCCTTTGCGCTCTCCCGTCAATCTCGCGCTTGCGTTCACGTGCGGGTTTTGCCGCAATCGGCAGCGCATGAACCCCCTCCGCCTTGGTGTCTCCTTGTGCTTCGCCGCCCTCGCCGCGTCAGATGCGGACGCGCCGCAGGCCGACGCGCTCCGCGCGCTCGATGCCAACGTGCTCACGACCGAGGAACGCGCGCATCACGCGCTCGACTTGCGCCGCGACGCGCAGGCGGCCATCGCCGAGGTGAACCGCCGCGACCGCGAGGCGTGGGCGGCGCTGAAGTCGCGCGCGGACTGGGAGAAGTTCGTTGCGCCGCGCATCGCGGCGTTGCGCAAGTCGCTCGGAGAATTTCCGCCCGTGCCGGCGAAGGTTCCCACTCACGTCGCGCGCACGGTCGAGGGCGAAGGTTTCCGCATCGAATGCCTCGTGTATGAGAGCCGGCCCGGCGTGTTCGTGACGGCGAACTTGTATCTGCCCGCGTCACCGCCGCCGAAGCTGCCGGCCTTCGTCGTCATTCACAGCCACCACAATCCCAAGACCCAGTCCGAGTTGCAGGACATGGGCATGACGTGGGCGCGCGCGGGCTGCGCGGTGCTCGTGCCGGACCAGCTCGGCTACGGCGAGCGGCGCGACCACCAGCCCGGCAACCGCCAGGACTACCGCTACCGCTACGTCAGCGGCCTCCAACTCAGCGCGCTCGGCGGGAGCCTCATGGGCTGGATGGCGTGGGACACGATGCGCGGCCTCGACGTGGTGCTGCAACGCGCGCCGGTTGATCGGGAGAAAATTATTTTGCTCGGGTCCGTCGCGGGCGGTGGTGACCCGGCGGCGGTCGTGGGCGCTCTGGACCCGCGCTTCACGTGCGTCGTGCCGTTCAACTTCGGAGGCCCCCAGCCGGAGACGCGTTACCCACTGCCCGCCGATGCGGCGGCGACCTTCAACTACCTCGGCTCCGGCTCGTGGGACTCCACGCGCAACCTCAGCCTCAGCGGGCGCGACGGTTTCCTGCCGTGGGTCATCGTCGGCAGCCTCGCGCCGCGGCGGCTCATCTACGCGCACGAGTTCAGTTGGGACCGCGAGCGCGACCCGGTGTGGCGGCGGCTCGAACAAATCTTCGCTTGGGAAAATGCGCCGGCGCACCTCGCCTTCACCACCGGGCACGGGTTGGTGAGCGGGCGTGCGCCCGAGGCGTCGCACTGCAACAACATCGGCCGCCCGCACCGCCAGCGCATCCACGCCGCGCTGGAGCAATGGTTCGGCCTCCGCGTCGAGGAATACTCCAAGCCGCTGCCAGCCGAGGAACTCCGCTGCTGGACGCCCGATTTGCGCGCACAGCTCAAGCCCCGGCCGCTGCACGAAATCTACCGCGAGCAGGCCGCCTCCCAGGCGGAAGCGCGGACGAAGCAACTGCTCGCGCTGCCGCCGGAGCGTTGGCGCGAACGGCTTCGCGCGGCAGGGGAGCCGCTGCTCGGCCACATCACGCTCGCCGCGAATGTGCGGACCGAAGCGCGCGGCTGGGAGAACGCCGCTGGCTTCGCCGCCGAGAAGCTGCAGCTCGAAGTGGAACGCGGATTCGTCGTGCCCACGCTCCTGTTGCGACCCGCTGGCGCGGGCGGACGGCGGCTGCCGGTCGTGGTGTGCATCGCGCAGCAGGGGAAGGCGGCGTTCCTCAAGGAGCGAAGCGAAGACATCGCCACGTTGCTCGGGCGAGGCGTCGCCGTGTGTCTGCCGGACTTGCGTGGCACGGGCGAGGTCGCGCTGCCCGGCTCACGCGGCCAGCAGAGCGAGGCGACTTCCCTCTCCGCGACCAGCCTGATGCTTGGGCAACCGTTGCTCGGCGCACGACTGCGCGACTTGCGTTCCGTGCTGGTTCACCTGCGCTCGCGCACCGACATGGACGCGACGCGCCTCGCGCTGTGGGGCGACTCCTTCGCGCCGCGAAACGAACGCGACTTCTCCGATCCACTGCTAGGTGAGGGTTCGGCCCTGCTGGCCGAGCCGGCGGGCGGAATGCTGGTGCGGCTTGGGGCCGTGTTCGAGCCGGACGTGCGAGCGGTGCTGGATTGCCGATCGTGGCCAGACACGTCGTGGCTGTTTCAACGGCCCTACCTGCACGTGCCGCACGATGCGGTTGTGCCCGGCGCGGCGCGCGCAGTGGATCCGCTCTACATTGCCGCGCTGCTGCCGTCGGAGTCTGTGCGCACGGCGGAGCCAGTCAGCGCACGCAACACGGAGGCAAACCCACCGGGGCGTGGAACGGCGCTGTTCAATGCGGCGGAACGCAAGTTAAGTCTGCGTCCGCACCAACCGCGCGAGACGGCCAGCTACGGCGACTGGCTCGCGGCGGCGCTCTTGCGCAGTGATAAGCCGGCCCGGTGAAGCGCCCAATGCGTCACGCCAGCGACAGCAGCGGCGAAAGGTGACGGGCTGACTTCAGCGGGCTGACCAGCGCGAGGCTCAGTCGTTCGGGGCGAAAGAAGTCGTGGGCGGCGGCTCGGATTTGCGCGGGTGTGACGGCAGCGAGGCGTTCACGGGTGCGCGCGGCGGGGATGAGTTCGCCGTGGCCGAGAAGCTGTTCGCCCAGCCAGGTCATGCGCGGCTCCGTGCCTTCGAGGGCGAGGTCGAACTGGCCGATGACATAATCGCGCGCGCGACGGACTTCGCTGGCGGACGGAGCTTTGGCCGCCAGTCGGCGCAGCTCGGCGGCGATGAGGCGGAGGACTTTCTCCAGCTTGTCCGCGTCCACGCCGGCGTGGATGGAGAGGTCGCCACAGTCGGCAAAGAAGCTCACGGAGCTGTGGACATCGTAGGCGATGCCTCGGTCCTCGCGGAGGGTTTGGAACAGCCGCGAGCTCATGCATTCGCCCAACAGGGCGTTGAGGAGGCGCAGCGGGAAGCGCCGTTCGTCGTGGCGCGAAGCAGTGCGGAAGCCAAGCGCGAGCTGCGTCTGCTCGGTGGCCTTGGTGTGCAAGCGGAGGCGCGGAGGCGCGCTTGAAATTACCTCGCTGATTGGTTCGCATGCTGGACGCGCACCGGTGCGGAAGCGCTGCGCGTGCGGGCGGATGGCGCGCAGGACTTCGGCGTGGCTCACGTTGCCAGCGGCGACGATGAGTGTGTTGGCCGCCACGTAGTTGGCTTGAAAAAAATCCACGAGCCGGGCGCGGTCCAAGCCATCGAGCGAACGCGGCGTGCCTTCGATGCTGCGGCCCAGCGGGTGGCCGGGCCAGAGGGATTCGTTGAGCAGTTCTTGAACTAGGTGCTGCGGCTGGTCGCGGTAGCTGGCGCGCTCTTCCTTGATGACCTCGCGTTCCTTCGCGATGTCTGCGGGCGCGAAGCGCGACGCGAGGAACATGTCCATCAGCACGTCGAGCAGCGCAGGAAAGCGGTCGGCGCGGGCCTTCGCGTAGAAGCAAGTGTGGTCCTCGCTGGTGTAAGCGTTGAGGTAGCCGCCGAGCCCCTCGACCTCCTCCGAAATTTGCCGGGCCGTGCGGTGGCGCGTGCCCTTGAAGAGCAGATGCTCGATGAAATGAGACGCGCCGCTCTGCACCGCTGTCTCGTAGCGCGAGCCGACGCCCACCCACACGCCGAGGCACACGCTGGCCATGTGCGGCATCGCCGCGGTGGCGATGGTCAGGCCGTTGGGCAGGCGGGTGAATTGGGGCATGGTCGGCTTCTCGTGCTCCTGATCTTGATCCTAATCCTGCTCCAGTTTTTCGGGCGGAGCACGGGAAGGAGTAGGATTAAGGTTAGGATTACGAGCAGGAGGGGGAATTAAGCGAACGCCTGCGGGACCGAATCCGGCGGGCCGATGCGACGCTTGTAATCGAGAATTTCCCTCACCACCTCAGCGGGGTCATCGGTGACAGTGATGAGGTCGAGGTCGCCGGAGCTGATGTAGCCGGCCTTGTCGAGCGAGGTTTTGGCCCACTTGAGCAGTCCGCCCCAGTAGTCCCTGCCGAAGCAAATAAGCGGGAAGCGCGAGATACGTTCGGTCTGGACGAGCGTCACGACCTCGAAGAACTCATCCAACGTGCCGAAGCCGCCGGGCATGAAGACGAAGCCCATGCTGTATTTCACGAAGCAGACCTTGCGCGAGAAGAAGTAGTGGAAGTTGATGGGGACGTTGGCGTAGCGGTTGCCCTTCTGCTCGAAGGGCAGCTCGATGTTCAGGCCGACGGACTTGCCCTTGGCCTCCGCCGCGCCGCGGTTGGCCGCCTCCATGATGCCAGGGCCGCCGCCGGTGATGACGGCGAGGTGGTGCTTGGCGAGGCCGCGCGAGATTTCCACGGCGGCCTTGTAGTAAGGGTCCGTCGGCTTCGTGCGCGCGGAGCCGAAGACGGTCACGGCGGGTCCGAGGTGCGAGAGCGTCTCGAACGAATCCACGAACTCCGCCATGATGCGGAAGATGCGCCAAGGATCCTCGCGGACGAAGCCGTTGTGGTGCGGGTGATGCATGCGGGGAGCGTAGGGAACGGCGGCGGAAACGTCCAACTTTCAACGCTCCAGTTCCGATGCGAAGCGGACTGTCTGCACTTCTCCCTGAAAAGGATAACGGTGGAGCCGGCGTCGCACGCCTGCCTGCCCACCACGCTGGACAACCGGCGCGGCTATTCGGCACGAGCTGAACACCGCGGCTATCGGTGCGTTGGTAAGGGAGGATTGGGAAACGGTTCCGAGCCGCGTAGCCCAAGAGATTTTCTACCGCCTTCGGTCTGCTGCGGATTCGGGATCAAACCAGTTCCGCGATGGGCTGGCCACCGTCGGTGACGATGGGGACGGGGCGACCTTGGCGGTCGGTCCAGTGCGCGGCGGGATCAATGCCGAGGTGGCGATAGACCGTCGCGGCAAGGTCGCCGGGTAAAACGGGTCGCGTGGCGATGTCCGAACCCCGGCGATCCGTGCTGCCGATGACTTGCCCGTGCCGCAGCCCACCGCCGGCCATCACCATGGACATCACGCGTGTCCAGTGGTCGCGGCCCGCGTTCTTGTTGATCACCGGGGCACGGCCAAACTCGCCCATCATCAATATCAGCGTGCTGTCCAGCAGGCCGCGACTTTCCAGATCGGTGACGATGGCGTGCAGCGTCTGGTCCACCCGCGGGAGCAGCGGCTTGAGGCCCTTCTCGATGCCGCCCCAGCGGACTTCGTCGCCGTGGTGGTCGAAGTAACCCCACGCGCCGCTGACGAGCACGAAGGTGACGCCGGCCTCGACCAGGCGCCGCGCGAGCAGGGCCTTCTCGCCCATGCTGGTGCTGCCGTAGAGCGCGCGCATAGCGGGGCTTTCCTCATCGAGGTTGAAGGCGCGTTGGGCGCGGCCCGACATGACGACGTCGTAAGCCTGGTGCGTGTATTGGTCCGCCACCGCGACCGCCGGGCTGTGGTCCAGCGCGCGTTTAAGCCGGTCGAGATTTTCCTGCAATGACTGCCGGTCGCCGAGGCGCTCGACGGAAATGCCTTCCGGCAACGTGAGCTGGCCGGCGAGTTCCTTGCCGTTAACCGGTTCGAAGGCGTTGCCCAAGTCACCTGCGCCCCACACGTCCGATTTCCACGAGTCGGCCAGCCCGACGAAGCCCGGCAGTCCCGGCGCATTGGGCCCGCGCAGTTTCGCGGCGACCGCACCCATGCTGGGATAGCCGCCGCCGTCCTTGCCATCGTTGGTGCGGCGTGCGAGCGGGTTGCCCGCCTGCATGGTGATCGGCGTGTGATCGCTGGCGCGGCAGTCCACGGAGCGGAGGATGGTGAGCTTGTCCATCAGCTTCGCGGTCAGCGGCAGGTGCTCGCAGACGTGGACGCCGGGGACCTTCGTGGGGATGTCGCCGAACGGCCCGCGGATTTCACTGGGCGCGTCTGGCTTGGGATCCCACATGTCGATATGGCTCGGCCCGCCGGAGAGCCAGAAGAGAATGACGCTGGTCTGGCGTTGCGGCCGACCGGCGGCGGAAGCGAGCGCGCGTTGCCGCAAGAGAGCGGGCAGAGAAAGCCCTGCGATGCCCTTGAGTCCCGTCTGGAGAAAACCCCGGCGCGAGCTGCCCACGCGCAGCAAGTCGCCGGCTGCAGGTTCAAACCAAGGCAGGACACCGCTGCGGGCGTGCGCGACACGATGGCCGATGGGGTTCATCGCCGAATGGAATGCGCCGCCGCCGTTCAGATGTCAAGCCCGCCGCCCCGACCGGAAGCTCAATGGCTCGACGTGAGCACGAGCACTTGCTCGAGGGTGGAGATGCCTTCGCGGACCTTGTCGAGGGCGATCGCCCGCAGGTTCTTCATTCCCTGCGAGATGGCGACCTTGCCGATCTCCGAGGCGCTGGCGCGGGCGATGACCAGCTTCCGAATCTCATCCGAGACGGTCATGATCTCGATGATGGCGACACGGCCGGCGTAACCCGAGTTCTTGCAGCGCTCGCAGCCGGCGCCCTTGTAGAGCTGTGCGCCGGCAAAGAACTTGGGATCGAGGTCAAGCTGCTCGTAGATCTTGGGCGGATAGTTGACCGGTTCCTTGCATGCGGGACAGATGCGCCGCATGAGGCGTTGCGCGCAGGAAAGAATCACCGAGCTGGAGATGAGGAACGGCGCGATGCCCATGTCGTCGAGGCGCGAGATGGCGCCGGACGCGTCATTGCAGTGCATCGTCGAGAGCACTTGGTGGCCGGTGAGCGCGGCCTCGACGGCGATCTCGGCGGTCTCCTCGTCGCGGATTTCGCCGAGCATGATGATGTCCGGGTCCTGACGGAGAATGGAGCGCAGCGCGGCGGCGAAGGTGAGGCCGATCTCCTTCTTCACGGGCACCTGGTTGATGCCGGGAATCTGGAATTCCACGGGGTCCTCGACCGTGACGATGTTGTAGTCTGGGTTGTTGAGCTCGTTGAGCGCGGAGTAGAGCGTGGTGGTCTTGCCGGAGCCGGTGGGGCCGGTGACGAGCAGCAGACCGTGCGGGGCATCCACGGCGGCCTTGAAACGCTTGAAGGAATCGGGATCGAGACCGAGTTTCTCAATGCTCGCGGTGAGGTTCGACTTGTCCAGCACGCGGAGCACGCATTTCTCGCCGTGCACGACGGGGAGGAAGGAGACGCGCAGGTCCACGTCCTTGCCCGAGACGCGCATGCGCATGCGGCCGTCCTGCGGCAGGCGGCGCTCGGCGATGTCGAGACTCGACATGATCTTGATGCGCGAGGTCAGCGCCATCTGCAGGGACTTCGGCGGCGGCGGCATGTCCACCAGTGCGCCATC
>JBJTAU010000412.1:0-7872 GCA_046090965.1 Limisphaerales bacterium
CGCGAGGACGGGTTGGGCGGTGCCGGTGGGAATGTCTTCGGCGAGTTCAATCCACGATTTGCAGCCGCCGTAGGCCGGGAGCATGGGGAGGTCGTGGCGTTGCGGAAGCAGGCTCACGCGCACGGCGAGGGCGGAGATGGATTGCTCCTTGCCCCAATCAAAGCGTTGCGCGAGCACGTCATCGCGCCAGATGTGCTGGCCGCGCAGGCGCTCGACCGTCGCGAGCGAGTCCAGCCGCCGCCACGCGACGACCTCGGCGCAGAATTCCAGCCGCAACACGTCCGGCCCCGGCAGCCCGGGCGCGATCTGATCGTAGCGCGCCTGCGCCGCCGGCAGCACGGACTCGCGCTGCTGGTGGTAAAGCGTAGGGAAGAACAGGAAACGCGGGTGCTCGACTTGGAAACCGCCGCGTCCTTCCGCGATGCCGCCCTTGCGCAGGATGATGACCTGCTCGCCGCGCCCGAGCGCGTCCACGACGATGGCCCATTCTTTGAAAGCCGTCCGCATCGGTGCAAGTGTAACGGTGGCGGAGGAACGGGTCGAGCGAGGACGGCAGGGTGCAGTGGCCCGCGGTGACGGCTGATGGTTTATGGATTTGACAGTCGAGCAACCCCTTCATAGCGTCACGCCCCGAAACTCGATATGGCCGACAACTTGAAACCGCCCGCTGGCGCCGTTCCCCCACCTGCTGCGGGTTCCAAGGTTCAGCCGAAAAAGCAGACCGTCCGGATCAGCCTCCCGCCGAAGCCTGCGGCCAAGGAAACTCTCCGCTGGGAACTTCCCCCCCGCGCTCCTGCTGGGGCCGCGCCTGCGCCGGTCGCTCCTCCCAAGCCCGCTGCTCCTGCTGCTCCTGCTGCCCCAGCCGCTCCGCGCGCACCGACGCCTCCTCCTGCTGCGGCTGCCCCCGGGGGCGCGGCTGGAGCCAAGCAAACCGTTCGCCTTTCACTGCCGCCCAAGCCTTCTGCTGCGACGGAGACCGTTCGGCTGGAGCTTCCACCCAAGCCGGGTGCGAAGGCTCCGGCCGCCGCCGGTGGCAAGGAAATCAAGCTCGTCGTCCCGCAAGTTGACGAGTCGGCGGCCAGCGCGAAAATTCCCGAAGCCAGCGAGGCTGAGATTCCGACGATGGATTCGGCGCAAGCGCAGCCGGCTGCCGCTCCGGCGAAACCCGGCGGCTTGAAGGGCGGGCCACCCGGCGGCAAGCCGCCCGGTTCAGCGGGTGCTCCCGGCAAGGTCGCCCAAGCGCCTGCGTCTGCCTTGCCCGATTCCACGCCGTCCGCGATGGCGCTGCCGGCCAAGAAGGCCTCGGCTCCCGTCGTCACGGCGGTGCAGGGCGGCGTGCGCGTGCGCTGGTTTGACATCCTGCTGGCCTGCATTGCGCTCGGGGCAGGCATCGGCGCCGCCGTGCGGCTGCTCATGATTCTCGGCGGCAATTGATTTGCGCGTTCACTCCAACCCCTGAACTGATTCCCTATGCCTGAAGGCAGCATCGTCAACGTTTCCGAGGCTTCGTTCGAAGCCGATGTTCTCAAGTCCGCCACGCCCGTCCTCGTGGACTTCTGGGCTGAATGGTGCGGCCCGTGCAAGATGCTCCTGCCCGTGCTCAACGAGCTGTCCACCGAATACGCCGGCAAGGTGAAGATCGCAAAGGTCAACGTGGACCAGAACGGGATGCTCGCCTCGCAGTATGGCATCCAAAGCATTCCCGCGCTGCTCTTCTTCAAGGGCGGCCAAGTCGTCGGCCAGACCGTCGGTGTGCGCTCCAAGAAGGACTTGAAGGCGCAGCTCGACCAGCTCGCCGCGTAATCGCATGGGGAGGTGACATGGCGCTCCTCCTCACTCCGCGCGCCCTCGCCCAACGCGGCGAGTTCTATTACCAGCTCTCCTCGATGATCCGGGCGGGACTGCCCTTGATCGGCGCGCTCCAGACGTTGGAGAAAAGTCCCCCCGCTGCCTCCTATCGCAAGCCGATCGCCCGGATGCTTGCGGAACTCAAGGGGCGCAACAACTTCACCGGCGCGCTGGCCACCATCGGCGACTGGTTGCCGGTCTTCGACAAGGCGCTGCTGGAGGCGGGCGAGCAATCTGGTCGCCTCGACGAGTGTTTTCGCCTGCTGGCGAACTACTACGAGGAGCGCGCCAAGCTCACTCGCGAGATCATCGGGCAGATGATTTACCCGGTGGGCATCCTGCACTTCGCCCTGCTGATCTTTCCGGTGAGTTTGCTGGTGGCCGCCGTGTTGCAGGGCCAGTGGACGCTGCTTCTGGTGGAGAAGGCAGTTGCTTTCGGCACCCTCTACGGCCTCGGGGCGGCGTTCGTGCTGGCGGGCAGCGGTTCGCGCGCAGCATGGTGGCGGGCGACGATGGAACAGTTCATGGCCGTGGTCCCGGTGCTCGGCACCGCCCGGCGCAACCTCGCGCTCGCCCGGCTCACCGCCGCCTTGGAAGCGCTCTTCTCCGCCGGTGTTGGCATCGTGGATTCGTGGGAGCTGGCTGCCCGCGCCAGCGGTTCACCGGCGATCGCCCGGGAGGTGATGAAGTGGCGGCCGCAGATCGAAGTCGAGCAGAAGACCCCCGGTGAAATCCTCGCGGACGGGGGCGTGTTTCCGACCATGTTCACCAGCCTCTACCGCACCGGCGAGATCAGCGGCCAACTCGACGACACGCTCAAGCGCCTCCACGACTACAGCCGCGTGGAGGGCCACCGCCAGATGCAGATGTTCGCCCGCGGCCTGACCACCGCCACCATCCTGGCCATCATGGTCGCCATCGGCTTCCAGGTGGTGATGTTCTGGGTCGGCTATTTCAACAACATCAGCAACGCCATCGCGCAATAAGCGGCGGTGTCTTGTCCCACATTTGGGCTTCGCGGCTAATCGGCTGCAGCGCGGGCTAGGCGGGATTCGCAGTCGGGGCAGATGCGGGGATGGACCTCGGTGTTGAAGGTTGGTTCGAGGAGATGCTCAATCGGCTGCCAGTGCTCCTTGTCGTCGCAGTAGCTTTTGCAGCCGGGGCAGAAGCGCAGGGCCCCGCGTAGTTCACCGATTTCCTTGTGCAGCCCAAGGATGCGCTCCGCCACCCGCAGGCGCGCGGTCATCTGCTCGCGATCGAGCGGCTTGCTCAGAAAGTCGTCCGCGCCTGCGTCCATCGCCTCCAAGTAGCGGGTCTTGCCGTTCACCACCGTCAGGAAGACGACATAGGTGTAATGCCGCGATTTCACTTCACGGATGCTGCGACAGAGCGCGGGACCGTCCATCACCGGCATCATCCAGTCCGTGATGAGCACGTCGGTCGGGGATTTTTGGAAGGCCTCCCAGGCAATGCGGCCATCGGCGGCCTCGGTGACCTCATGCCCCAGCGCGAGGAGAGATTGGCGGAGTATCTCACGGGATACCGGGTCGTCTTCGGCGATCAAGATGGCATGGCGGGAGCATAGCGAGGGTGCCTCCAGCGCGGAAAGCGCAAATCCGGCGGCGCGGACTTAATGGCCTTGCCAGTTGGGGAACGGACTGCTCTGCGGCTGCGGGCAGGCCCCGGGATAGAGGCACGCGCTTGGGAATCGTGGGGCATTGGGGAATTGCGCGTTGACGTGGTGGCCGAGTTAAGTTATACGCACACGTAATAAATCGGTTGGCCCGGTCATGAGCGCCCCGCAACTCTCCGTCCTCTTCTTTTTCCAGATGTTCGTCATCCTGGCGGTTTGCCGGCTGGTGGGCGCGGTGGCGCTTCGGGCGGGTCAGCCCCTGGTGGTGGGGGAGATGGTCGCCGGGGTGTTGTTGGGGCCGTCGCTGTTCGGGCTGCGGGCGCCGGGCGCGCAGGCGGCACTGTTCCCGCCGGAGTCGCTCCAAGTCCTGTTTGTCGTGGCGCAGGTGGGCATCGGGCTCTACATGCTTTTTGTCGGCATCGAGTTCGATCTGGAGGTGTTCCGTCGCGAGATGCGGGGTGCGGCCGCCGTGTCATTGGCCGGGATGCTGGTGCCGTTCGCGCTGGGCGCGGCGCTCGCGCCGTGGCTGCTCAAGATGCCCGGGCTGTTCGGCGCCGGGGTGCGGTCGCACGAGGCGATGTTGTTCCTGGGCGCCGCGATCGCCATCACGGCGTTTCCGATGCTGGCGCGCATCATCTATGAGCGGGGGTTGGCGGGGACGCAGTTGGGGACACTGTCGTTGGCGGCCGGTGCAATGGGGGATGCCGTGGCTTGGTGCGTGCTTGCCGTGGTGCTGGCGAGCTTCGGTGGCGGGGCGGAGTTGGCGGTGAAGGCAATCGGCGGTGGAGTTGGCTTTACGGTGCTGATGTTGACGGTTGGGCGGCGGTTGCTGGCGCGCTTGGGGGCGGCGGCCGAGCGGGACGGTCGGCTCACGCCGACCATGCTGTCCACCTGCCTGATGCGGCGGATGTTGTCGGCATGGGTCACTGACGCGGCGGGGATTCATGCGGTGTTTGGTGGTTTCCTGCTGGGGGTGGCGATGCCGCGTGGCTTGCTGACCCGGGAGCTGCAGCGGGACTTGGAGCCGTTCACCGTCGTCTTTTTGCTGCCAACGTTCTTCACGTTTTCGGGGCTGAACACCCGGTTGGACATGGTCAGTAGCTTCGAACTGCTGGGCGTCGCGCTGGTGGTGCTGGCGGCATCGTGCCTGGGCAAGTTCGGGGCGTGCTGGGCGGCGGCGCGACTGACCGGCGCGGATAACCGGCTGGCGCTGGCCATCGGCGCGCTGATGAACGCGCGCGGCATGATGGAACTCATCCTCCTGAACATCGGGTTGCAGAAGGGCATCATCCAGCCTCCGCTGTTTGCCATGCTGGTGCTGATGGCGGTGGTCACCACGCTGATGGCCTCGCCGTTGTTTGAATGGGTCTATGGCCGGCATGCGCGGGCGGCGGGGAAGGTGGGCCAAATTTCGAACGACGAATGACGGGTGACGAATGAGTATGTCGTCTGTCGGTTCGACATTCGACATTCGACATTCGACATTCCGCTGCTTCATTCTTCGCGCGGCTGGCCACATGAAAGTCGCGCTCGCGCAGCTCAACACCACCGTCGGCGACCTCGTCGGGAACGAGGCGCGCGTTCTCGCCGCCTACCGGCGTGGCGTGGCGGCGGGCGTAGAGCTGGTCGTCTGCCCGGAACTGGCCACGACCGGTTATCCGCCGCGGGACTTGCTGCTCAAACCCCATTTCGTCGCGCAAAACCTCGCCTTGCTGGAACGGCTCGCGGCGGCGACGGGTAAGGTGGGGTTGCTGGTTGGCTTCGTGGGCCGGACGGTGGGCCGACCGGGGCGCGGGCTGACGAATTCCGTCGCACTCTTGCAGCACGGGAAAATCGCGGAGGTGCGGAGCAAATCGTTGCTGCCGACCTACGATGTTTTCGACGAGGACCGCTACGTCGACCCGGCGGAGGGCAACGAGCCGTTCACCTTCAACGGGCAGTGCGTCGGCGTCACCGTCTGCGAAGACGTGTGGAATGATGAGGGTTTCTGGCGCGACCGGCGCTATCGGCGCAATCCGGCGGCGGACCTCGCAGCGGCGGGAGCCAAGGTGCTTTTCAACGTCTCCGCCTCGCCCTGGCATCTGGGCAAGAACACCACGCGGCACGAGATGCTCGCGAGTCTCGCGGCCAAGACGCGTTGCCCGCTGCTCTACTGCAACCTGACGGGCGGCAATGATGAACTCGTTTTCGATGGTGCGAGTCTGGTCTTCGACGGGCAGGGAAGGCTGGCCGGGCAGGGGGCCATGTTCGCGGAGGATTACCTTTTCGCGGACACTGACAAACTTCAGCCATGCGCGCCGCCTCTGGCGGGGGATGAGGAACTCGTCTATGGCGCCCTGGTGTTGGGCCTGCGTGATTATCTGCACAAATGCGGCTTCAAGTCAGCGCTGCTGGGCTTGAGCGGCGGCATTGATTCGGCGCTGCCGGCGGTGCTGGCGGTGGACGCGCTCGGCGCGGAGAACGTGCGGGGGGTGTCGCTGCCGTCGCAGTTCTCATCGCAGGGCAGCCTGGATGATGCGCGCGTGCTGGCCGACAACTTGGGCATCCGCTACGACGTGATCCCGATTCAGCCGGGCTTCGAGGCGGTGAAAGGGCAGTTGAAGCAGGTATTCGCGGGGCTTCCCGAGGACACGACGGAGGAAAACATTCAGGCTCGGTTGCGTGGGGTGGTGCTGATGGCGTTGTCCAACAAGGTTGGCTCGCTGCTGCTGACGACCGGCAACAAGAGCGAGCTGGCGGTGGGGTATTGCACGCTTTACGGCGACATGTGCGGCGGACTCGCTGTGATCAGTGACGTGCCCAAGACGATGGTTTACCGGCTGTCGAACTGGGTGAACCGCGATCGGGAGATCATCCCGGCGGCGTCCATCACCAAGCCGCCCAGCGCCGAATTGCGCCCCAATCAGACCGATCAGGACTCGCTGCCGGCTTACGAGGTGCTGGACGCCATTCTGGAGGAATACGTGGTCAAATGCCGCCCGGCGGGGGAAATCATCGCGGCGGGGTTCGACGTCGCCGCGGTGCGGCGAGTGGTGAAGCTGATTGACGGGGCGGAATACAAGCGGCGGCAGGCCGCGCCGGGCTTGAAGGTGACGACGAAGGCGTTCGGGGTGGGGCGGCGGGTGCCGATTGCGCAGCGGTGGCGGGAAGTCGGCTGAAGTCCTGGCAAAAAGCAACGGCTGGCCTGTCGTGGTGCGATCAAAACAGGAATGGCGCGTGCGATCAAAACTGGAATAATGCGTCGCACCTATTGCCGTCGGGATCTTGTTCCGTAGTCTCATCGATTGCTTCAGCGGAGGATAGGGCTCTGCGGGGACGCAGTCCCCGTCGGCTCCCAGCGTCACCCCATTGACGCCCCACCCACTCCACCGTCATCCGCTGCCTCCGTCCCGATGGCGACACCTTCTACCTCCGCCACGCTCCCGACCCAAAAGTCAAACCCATCGTCCTCCTTCACGTCCAGATCTTCTGACACAGTCCAGTTTTGATCGCACACTCTTTTCCAACTTTGACTGCTACACGACAATTGGGGAACAATTGGGGAAATATGCGTTGACTCTTCCAGCGGATAGCTGCCACTTTTCGCCCGTTCGCCGCGAGGCGGACACTCATCCAGAGTGACTGAGGGACTGGCCCGATGACGTCACGGCAACCGGTTGCGGCGCGTTCCGCAATGTTTAGGTGCTAATTCCAGCTCCGACCGCGAGGCCGGGGGAAAGATGAGAAGTGCGCAAGCCTGTCCGGCCCCTTCTCATCCAGATGAGACGGGGCTTTTGTTTGCCCCAAAAGCGGAACGCGGATTGGCAAACTGATATGGACAAGCACGAAGGTTTCATGAAGGCGCTCAAGTGCCGCGAGTGCGGCAAGGAGTATCCCCTCAGCGCCACGCACGTCTGCGAGTTTGACTTCGGCCCGCTCGAAGTCGCCTACGACTACGACCGCATCCGGCAGTCGCTCACCCGCGCCGCCATCGAGGCCCGCCCGCGCACCATGTGGCGCTACCGCGAACTGCTGCCCATCGCGGGCCAGCCGACGGTGGGAACGCAAGTCGGCTACACGCCGCTCGTGAAGGCCGACCGTCTCGCCAAGCGCCTCGGCATCCGCGAGCTGTGGGTGAAGAACGACGCGGTGAATTACCCGACGCTCTCCTTCAAAGACCGCGTCGAGAGCGTGGCCTTGAGCCGTTCGCGGGAACTCGGTTTCAAGACCGTTGCCTGCGCCTCGACCGGCAACCTCGCCAACTCCGTCGCCGCGAACGCTGCGAGCGCCGGCCTCAAGAGCTACGTCTTCATCCCGTCCGACCTCGAACTCGGCAAGGTGGTGAACTCACTCGTCTATGGCGCGAACGTCATCAGCATCAAGGGCCACTACGACGAGGTGAACCGCCTCTG
>JBJTAU010000413.1:0-3852 GCA_046090965.1 Limisphaerales bacterium
CCTCGGTGAACTTACCACCGATGACAACGTTGAAGTCCGCCTGCGCCGCTATGGCCGTTACGAAGCTGGATTGCGAGCTTAACTTCCGCACCGAATGCGTGAGCGCATCTGGATCGCCGGCGTTGAATAACGTCACTGACGGCCCGTTGAGAGTCAGCGAAACTTGAAACTGGTTCGCTGCCGGGGTGGTGATGACATAGTAAATCGTGCCTCCGAGCAGTCCGTCCGGGAGGCGCTGCCGGCCGGGGGTGGGGTCAGCTTGGAAGACGACCTGATCCGTAACACTGAGGCCATGGTTAGCGGCGGTAGTGAAGGTAGCGGTGCCCGTGTTGACGCCAGCTGCGGTAAACGTGGGCGCGTTCGCGTAGTTGGTGGCCATGGACCACGGACCAATGAGTTGGCAGTAGGCGCGGTCCATCCATGAGGTATCCAACGAGCCATCCGACGTGCCGTCCGCGAACAAGCGCGCGATATGCCTGCGGTGAGTGGTGTTGAACTTCGTGAAGACACCGCCAATCAGTATGGCTCGCGTGGCACCGAGGGTGATGTCCTGAATCGCATAGACAGTATCATCCGTGCCGACGCCGGGGTTGAAGGTCGAGTCAGCCGCACCGGTGGTGGTCAGACGCGTCACACCGCGACGCGCAACACCCTGCGCCTGGGCAAACGCGCCGCCCACCAGAATGCGCTGGCTGGGATCCAGCGTCAGCGCGAAGACGGTGTTGTCGAAGCCCGAGCCCGGATCGAATGTGAAATCCAGCGAGCCATCGGTGTTCAAGCGCGCGATGCGCGAGCGAGTGCTGCCATTGTAGGAAACGAAATCACCACCAATCACAATCTTGCCATCGGCCTGGATCACCACGGCGTAGATGGTGTTGTCCGCCCCAGTGCCGGGGGCGAAGGCGGTGTCCACCGAGCCGTCCGCGTTCAGGCGGACGATGCGATTGCGAGCCGTGCCGTTGAACAGGGTGAACTCGCCCGCGACGATGGTCTTGCCGTTGGCATCAATCGCCACTGCGCGCGCCGGTCCGTTGGCCCCGGAACCGGGATTGAAACTTGAATCAACCGCACCCGTCGCGAGCAATCGCGCCACGCTGTTGAGGCTGGTTCCGTTGAAGGAACTAAAACCACCGCCAATAAAGATTTTCCCATCGTTCACCCCGTTCGTGTAAATGGCAACGGAGGTGATGGCCGCGTTCGCACCGTTGACCGGATCAAAACTTGAATCGTTTACACCATTGGTCGTCACGCGGGCGATGCGGTTGCGCGGACTAGCGCTGTAAGCGGTGAAGTCGCCGACGATGACTGCCCGGCCAATGGAATCGAGCACCACCGCATTCACCGTGTTATTGGCACCGGGCTGCGGGAGCAGCGCGGACTCGCTCGCGTAGGCGCTGTCCACCGCGCCTGGTGGCGTGTCCTGATAGGGAATGGTGACCACCGCCCATGCAATCGGAACACCATTGAAAAGGGACTGATTGTTATTCGATGTGTTGACCAGCGCCGAGACGGAGATCAGCACGTCCTCATCGAACTCAACGGTGGTATCCTGCACCGCCGTGAGCGTGACATCTTGGGTGTAGTTACCGGGGCTGAACGTCACGGTCGCGGTGCTTAGTGTGGCGTCGCCCGCAGCCGCGATTTCCGAGCCCGGGCGGATCGTAAAGTTGCCAACGTTGTTGTTCGGCCCCGCCACGCCACCACCGGGGTTGGTCACGATCGCGATGTTCACCGTGTAAGTGTCGAGCGTGCCATCAGCGTTGGCATCGAGGGGATTGTTTAGCGTGAGCCGGATGGTGATGGTGCCTCCCTCAGTAACCCGGATCTTGCGGTAAAGCGTCGCCGCAGGCTCGCGCGAACCACTGGGGAGAGTCGTGCCATCAAAGAGAGTGGTAAACGAGGGGAGATTCAAATCATTCGCGCGAATGGAGATGCTCTGGGCGGAGACATTGGAACCGCCGAAAACCATCAGTGCGGCGAGCGCTGCCATCAACAACGGCCGTGTGCAGGCACACTTCTCCCGTAAGAGACTGTTGCAGGCGGGAAGCAGGGCGGGAGCAGTAGAATTCCAAAAGTTCCACCAGCGGGACCACAAGGGTCCGCCGAACCGCGCACGCATTGTCTGTTTCATGAAGAAAAGCAGTTGGAAATCGTGGTCAGAAAATCAGGTGTTTCGCAAGCCCAATCACCGGCCTTCTGCCTACAGGATTCCCCCTAATTTCAACCGGTTGCGTCCGCCACGCCGCCCACCCCTAGTCTTGGTAGATGGGCAGGAAATGGTGCCGCACTGAAAGGCTCAGGAGCGCTAGCGCGGTGCAATACACCCGGCCTTGCCCGCCTTCAGAGCCATCCGCCCCCATCCAAGAACCGTCCGGCTGCTGGTGCGTCAGGAGGAGCTGTTCCACCCGCTCCCGGGCCTCACGCGCCGGATCGCCGCCGCGCCGGCCCATGCCCTGCGAGTAGTAGTAGGTGCCGTAAAAGAACCAGCCAGTCTCCCACACCGGCGGGCTGGTCCGCAGCCAATCGGTCGCGCCCAGCACCTCCGGCGCGTCATGGAGGCCGCAGACCTGCATGGCCAGCAGACCGGCCGCCGCCATGGCGAAGGCCGGCGGTTGACCGGGGACGTAACCGAAGGCGCTCTTGGGGTTCGTGGCCCGGCCTTGGGCGTCGCGCGAGGACGCGTAGCTCCGTCGCAGGTAACCCACCGCCGCGTCGATCGCCTCCCTCGGAACCACCAGCCCGGCGTTCTTCGCGGAGCGCAAGGCCAGGAGCTGCCACACCGTCACGGACAAATCCGCATCGCCTGCATCGGGCGAGTAGCGCCAGCCGCCGATGAAGCGCGGGTCGTGCTTCTTCACGCGCTGCGCGGCGAGGATGAGGTTCACCCCGCGCTGCGCACGCTCGCGCAACTGCGCGTCCTGCGCCTTGTCCGCGCCCATGCCCAGCAGCTCCGTCAAGGCCAGCGTGACGATGCCGTGCCCATACATCCGCGAGCCGTCCCGCTGGCCGAAATAACCGCTCGCCGCCTGCACGTCCGGCCGCAATAGGAACGCCACGGCCCGACGCATCGCCTCGCCTTCCGCGGTCTTGTCCGCCGGCTGATGGCCGACGCTCGCGAGCCCCATGAGCGCCAGCGCGGTCATCGCGACGCCATGGTTCTCGCGCTTGTCCTTCTCCTGGATCATCCCGTCCGGCCACTGCGCGCGCACCAGAAAATTCACACCCGCCGCGACCCCCGTGTCCACGCGGTCGGGCCGCAATGCGGGCGGCGGCTCGGCAGCGCGGGCGAGGGAGCCATCACCGAGGACCAAAGAGCAAAGCACGACCAGTGACGCCTGACCAACGCCCCGCAGCGCGGAGCCAATTCGCCATTCGCTATTCGCAGTTCGCAATTTCCTCACTTCCTCGCCTTCTCCGCCACGGCCTTGAAATATGCCTCCACCACGACCCGGTAGTCGCCCGCCACGCCGTTGGCCTGCGCGTCCCGCAAGTCCTGCGCGAGCTTGGGCGGGAGCTTCGCCCAGTTCGCGTCCCGCAATTCACCCAGTTCCGGCAGCGCGGCAACCACGTCGCCGCCGCCCGCGCGTGTCGCCCCGCCGGTGCGCCCCACGCCCGTGCTGCCGTTGCCCGCTCCGGCCGCCTGCTGACCTGCCCCGGTCTGACCAGTCCCCTGCCCTTCGCCCCGGCCCGCCTGCGCCGCCTGCCGTTGCGCCTGCCGCGCCGCCTCGAGGGCGCGCGCCGCGTCGGCCTGAGCGGCGGGATTGCTGGTGTTCAACCCGTCCATCGCGCGGGCCATCCACCGCGCATCCGGCTGGATGTTGCGCCCGTCCGCAAAGCCAATGTCCTTCGCAC
>JBJTAU010000414.1:0-5231 GCA_046090965.1 Limisphaerales bacterium
GGACGTGTTCACCGGCGAGCGGATGGATCTGAGCTTCCTGAAAGGCAAGAAGGTCGCGAGCTTCAGCGGCATCGCCCAGCCGGAAAGCTTTGAGAGCGGGCTGGTGAAACTCGGCGGGGAGCTCGTTTACGCCAAACGCTACGCGGACCATCACCGCTTCACGCAGCAGGAAGTCATCAACGCCATCAACCGCGCGAAGAAGCGTCAGGCAGAAGTGATGATCACCACGCAGAAGGATGCGGTGCGTTTCCCGAAGCTGGATCGCCGCGACCTGCCCATCTACTTCATGCGGGTGGAAATCAAGATCCTCACCGGCGCGAAGGACTTCCAGGATTGCGTGCGGCAGATTTGCTTCAAGTGAGCCGGAGCGCCCCGGGCCGCCTGACTCCGGGCTAGACGTCCCGCGTCGCTTTGCCTAGCATCACGGCAATGTCGAAAGCTGCCAAAGCCAATGCGGCGACTCCCCCGGCGGCGAAACAGCCCTTCGAGGAGACGCTCCAAAAGCTCGAAGCCATCGTGGAAGCGATGGAGTCGCAGGAGCTGCCGCTGGAGACGTTGCTCGCCCGTTACGAAGAGGGCACGCGGCTGGCGGCGGTCTGCCAGGCTAAGCTCGCCGAGGCGGAGCTGAAGGTGAAGCAGCTTGAGCAGAAGGCGGGCGGCGAGTTTGAGCTCAAGCCGGTGGCGGTGGGGGCGGAGGATTAAGAGTAAGATTAGGAGTAGGAGCACGAGGCCGAGCGCCGCTGAATCCTACTCTTAATCTTAATCGTAATCGCAAACCAATGAACCGATACCTCGACATGGTGGACAGCCCGGAGCACGTGAAGAAACTCACGCCGGAGCAACTGACTTCGCTCGCGGAGGACATCCGCGAGGAGCTCATCACCAAGCTCGCCAAGGCCGGCGGCCATCTCGGCCCCAACCTCGGCGTGGTCGAACTCACCATCGCCCTGCACCGCGTGTTCAGCACGCCGAAGGACAAGTTCGTCTGGGACGTGAGCCATCAGGTCTATGTCCACAAGCTGCTCACGGGCCGCAAGGACCGCTTCCACACCATCCGCCAGACGGACGGCCTGAATGGCTTCGCGCTACGCACCGAGTCCGAGCATGACAGCTTTGGTGCGGGCCACGCGGGCACGGCGCTGTCCGCCGCGCTGGGCATGTGCGCCGCGCGTGACCAGCGCAAGAGCGATGAGCATGTCGTCTGCGTCTTCGGCGACGCTGCATTGACCAACGGCGTGTCCTTCGAGGCGCTCAACAACCTCGCGCACACGACCAAGAAGTTCATCGGCATCCTCAACGACAACGAGTGGTCCATCGCCAAAAATGTCGGCGCGATTTCCGGCTACCTCAACAAGCTCATCACCAATCCGACCTACAACCAGCTTCAGAAGGACTTCGAGGCCTTCATGCGACGGACACCGCGCGGCGAAATCACTTACAAGCTCGGGCAGAAGGTCGAGGAGGCAGTCAAGGGCGTGGTGAAGGAACTCACGCTGCGACACAACCCGACCAGCAGCGAGGACGACGGTCGCGGCGGCTTCGGCAGCAGCCTGATCTTTGAGGAACTCGGCGTGCGTTACCTTGGGCCGATTGACGGGCACAACCTGCCGCTGCTCATCGAGGCGCTGGAGTTCGCCAAGAACTGCGACTATCCCATCGTGTTGCACTTGCTCACCAAGAAGGGCAAGGGCTTCGACGCCGCGCTCAAGCACCCGGAGAAATTCCATGGCCTCGGACCTTACTGCGCCGAGACCGGCGAGACGCCCGCCGCCAAACCCGGCACGCCGCCAGCCTATCAAGATGTCTTCGGCCACACGCTCGTGAAGCTCTGCCAGAAGGACGCGACGCTCGTCGGCATCACCGCCGCGATGCCCACGGGCACGGGCCTGAAGCACTTGGAGAAGGCTATGCCCAGCCGTTACTACGATGTGGGCATCGCCGAGGAACACGCCGTCATTTTCGCCGCCGGCATGGCGACGATGGGCTTCCATCCCGTCGTGGCGATTTACTCGACCTTCCTCCAGCGCGCCTACGACTGCATCCACCACGACGTGTGCTTGCAGGACTTGCCGGTGATTTTCTGCATGGACCGCGCGGGTCTGAGCGCCAACGACGGCCCGACGCACCACGGCTTGTTTGCCATCAGCTACCTGCGCTGCCTGCCCAACGTCATCGCGATGGCGCCGAAGGACGAGGATGAACTCGCCGACATGATGTTCACGGCCTCGCTCCAGAAGCACCCGACCTTCATCCGCTACCCGCGCGGCAACGGCGAGGGCGTCCCCATCAAGGAAACACCCGCGCTGCTCGAAGTCGGCAAGGCGGAAATCACCCGGCAGTTTGCGAACAACGGCGGCAAGAAGGTTGCCCTGTTCGGCCTCGGCCAAATGCACGGCATCGCTAGGAAGGCCGCCGACCAACTCGCCGCCGAAGGCTTCGATGTTGCCGTCATCAACCCGCGTTGGACCAAGCCGATTGATGCTGGCACGCACGAGTTCTTTGGCCGCGCCGCCGACCTCGTCATCACGCTCGAAGACCACGTCCTCATGGGCGGTTACGGCAGCACGGTGCTGGAGCAATTCGCCGACCAGCACATCACCACGCCGGTCGCGCGCATCGGCTGGCCCGACCAGTTCATCGAGCACGCGAGCAGCGTGGACTACCTGCGCAACAAATACGGCCTGACGGTGGCGAACACCGTCGCGCAGGCGAAGGCCCGGCTCGCCGCGCCTGCTGCGGATCAGGTGAACTTCAAGGCGGCGTAGCGCTGGGAGCGCGGCATTTATGCCGCAGCGGGCCCATCAGCAGAAGAGTCACTGCGGACGAATCGAGAGTCATCCTCTGTTCGCTGCTCTCTGCGGCGTGAACGCCGCGCTCCTTCCGTCATCCCTCTTGAATGGCCCCGCACCACGCGAAGTCCGTTGATGGACTCCAAAGCACACTGCCATGTCACTTACCCTCTTCGCCCGCCTCTGGTTCATGGTGTTCCTCCACTACTTCGTGTGGGGCACCTGGTATGTCACGATGGGCACCTACCTCCACTCGACGCTCAAGTTTGAGGGCGGGCAAATCGGCCTCGCCTACGGCAGCACGGCGATCGGTGCGATGGTCTCGCCGTTCTTCGCAGGCATCGTGGCGGACCGCTTCTTCGCCACGCAACGCTTGCTCGGGACATTGCATCTCATCGGCGCGGCGCTGCTGTGGTATGTCTCGACGCTGAAGTCCTTCGGGCAGTTCTACCCGGTGCTGATCGCCTACACCATCAGCTACATGGCGGGCCACGGCCTGACGAACGCGCTCACGCTCACGCACGCGAAGAACCCGGCGAGGGAGTTTCCGCTCGTGATGCTGATGGGCAGCGTGGGCTGGATCGCCGCCGGCATCACGGTCAGCGCGATGAAGTTCGAGGACAACGCCGGGATGTTCCGGCTTGCGGCGGGTGCGGCACTGGTGATGGGCCTCTACTCGTTCACCCTGCCGCACACGCCGCCCAAGGGAGCGGGCGCACCGGTCAACGCCCGCACCATGCTCGGCCTCGATGCGCTCAAGCTCATGCGCGACCGCTCGTTCTGCACGTTCATCATCTGCTCGTTCCTCATCTGCGTGCCGCTGAGTTTCTACTTCAGTTGGATGAACGCCTTCATGAACGAGCTGAAGATCGAGAACGCGGCGGCGAAGATGACCATCGGCCAAGTCTCGGATGTTGTCTTCCTCCTGCTGCTGCCGCTCCTGCTCAAGCGGCTCGGTGTGAAGGGCATTCTCATCCTCGGCATGGTCGCGTGGACGGTGCGCTTCGGTTTGCTCACCCAATTCCCGCAAGCGGCCGACGCGGCGTGGATGCTCTTCGTGGCCATCGCCGTCCACGGCATGTGCTACGACTACATCTTCGTGATGGGCCGCATGTATGTGGACAACCGCGCCAGCGCGGACATCCGCGCGGCCACGCAGGGCTTCCATGCCTTCGTGACGCTCGGCGCGGGGATGTTTGTCGGCTCGTGGCTCTCCGGCGTGGTCGGGCAGCACTACACGAACGCCGGCGGCGCGACGCACAACTGGTCCGGCATCTGGCTGGTCCCGGCGGTGATGTCGGCGGTGCTGATCTTCGTGTTCGCCGTGCTGTTCAAGGACAACGCGCCGCAAGTATGTGAAGCGTCCGCAACAACAGCGAGTTGACCCGCATTTGGGTTTTGCGGTAGCGCCGGGTAGCTCTTGGACGTGGCTCGTCCCAGCCTTTCATCTGCAGCGGTTTCGTCGGTGCGAGGAGGCCTTCTGGCAGCGGGGAGCTTCCCTCAGAAGCCAGGTTGCTCGCGGCTCAAAGAAAGAGCGGCTCAGAAAAAGTTGATTGCCCTACCCATGGCCGCTGGTAGGGTGAGACGGGAAACCATACCTCGCCCAGCCCATAGATTTGCGACTGCCATGAACGCCGCCACGCCATCATCCAGCTCTGCACCCGCCCGGGGTTTTACCCTGATCGAACTGCTCGTCGTGATCGCCATCATCGCGATCCTAGCCGGGATGCTTCTTCCCGCGCTGGCCAAGGGTAAGATGAAGGCCACGGGAGCCGCCTGCATGAACAACCAGAAACAGCTCGCCATTGCGTTTCTCGTATACGCTGGTGACTACGACGACCGGATGGTGCCCAACGCGGCGGGCGGCGGCTACTGGCCGGGAGCGCTCGACCCGGCGAACGCACCAGTGCCGCTGCCCTTTGCGGCGGGCACCAGTGCCGCTGCCTTGGACAATGTGCAGCGGGGTATCGCCGCCGGGCTGCTCTTTAAGTATGCGACCAGCTTGAACTCCTACCATTGTCCGGGGGACAAGCGCACGGGCCTGCCGACCGGAGCGGGCTGGGGCTGGGACAGTTACTCGAAGCAAAACGGCATGAACGGCGGGGCCTGGCAGGGAACGGCACAGCCTCCCTACTTGCGGCAGGTCGAAGTGCAGGGGCCCTCCGACGCCCTCGTGTTCCTCGAAGAGTCCGACCCCCGTGGCTACAACAACGGCACCTGGGTCATTGATGTGCAACCCGCCTTGCAGTGGGTGGACCCGTTCTCGGTGTATCACGGTGATGCGAGTAGCCTCGGGTTTGGCGATGGCCATGCCGAGGTCCATCGTTGGACCGATGCGCAAATCCTCGACGCGGCGCGCAAGTCTGGCCGTGGCATCCAGTCCTTCTTCCCGCCTGGGGCGAGCATCACCAACCCGGACTATGTCTGGGTCCACTACCGCTA
>JBJTAU010000415.1:0-5745 GCA_046090965.1 Limisphaerales bacterium
AGAGCTATGGCGTCGCGCCGCGCGCAGCGTTGGACGGGGCGTAGTTCGCCGTGTTCGCCGAATCCGGCGGACCGGAGCCGGAACTGGCGGATTTGCGCGAGGAGTTGAGCATGACGCGCTGGGCCACGGACGCGGCCGAGCGGAAGGAGTTTCTCGAAGCCTTCCGCGCCGCCGGCGTGACGTGCGTCTTCCAAAACACCGGCGAGGAAGGCAGCGATCCGCTCCGGCTCATCAAGCGCCTCGCGCGCTTCACCTACGCCACCGACCTCGCGCGCGAGGCCTGCTTCAAGGCCACGAAGCCGGACGACGTCGTCGCGGCCAAGAAGGCGGGCCGGCAATGCCTCTACTTCACGACCAACGGCGTGCCGCTTCGCCAGCAGTGGGAGAGCGTGCGCGACGAACTCCGGCTCATTCGGATCTTCCAGGAACTCGGCGTGCGCATGATGCACCTCACCTACAACCGCCGAAACCCCATCGGCGACGGCGCGGGCGAGCCCAACGACGGCGGCCTCTCGGACTTCGGCCACGCAGTCGTCGCGGAGTTGAACCGCCTCGGCGTCATCGTGGACGTGGCGCACTCGGGCTGGCGCACGAGCCTCGAAGCCGCGAAGTCCTCGACCAAACCGATGGTCGCGAGCCACACGACCTGCGCCGGGCTTTACCGCCATTTCCGCGGCAAGCCCGACGACACCGTCAAGGCCATCTGCGACACCGGCGGGCTGATCGGCATCTGCTGCATCCCGCGCTTTCTCGGCGGCAATGGGGATCTCGGCGCGTTGCTCGATCACATTGATTACGCCGTGAAGAAGTTCGGCGCGGACCATGTGGCCATCGGCCCGGACATTTCCTACACCTCGCGCAACGAAGAAGCCGAGCGCGCGAAGGTGCCGAAGCGCAAGGACGGTTCCTCGCCCGTCTCCGCCGCTGGCGCGCGTTGGGAACACCTCTGGCCGGCCGATGATTACCGTCCCAAGCCGCACGCCGACGCGAGCCTCGCGTGGACGAACTGGCCGCTCTACACCGTCGGCCTCGTGCAACGCGGCCACAGCGACGCAGTCATCCGAAAAATCCTCGGTGAGAATGCACTGCGCGTGTCGCGCGCGAACTTTGCTCCGATCTGAGTCACTTCACCGGTGGCAGCACAAGCGCGAGCGCGGTGGTGGCCCAGCCGGCGGCGCTGATGGAGATGAACTGGTTCGTGCCGTGCGGGTAGCCGGACTCGAAGTAGGACTGAATCGGCTTGCTGCGTGAAGTCACGCGCCACGAGCCGTCCTCAAGCTGCTTTGCGAGCAGGTAACGCAGGCCCTTTTGATAAACCTCGTCGTTGGTGGCGAGTTCCCCATCTTGATGCAGTGCCACCAACGCGGTGCTGGTCGCGTAGGCATCACTCTCCATCCCAGCAAGCTGCGCCCAGCCGCCATCGGGGCGCTGGGCCAGCCGCAACTCCTCCGCCGCCTGGCGGAGCACCGCGCGGGACACACCGGCAAGCTGCAGCGTGCGCAGGCGGAACACGCGATCTTCGTTGTCCTGAGGCTTGGCCTGTTGCACCCAGGAGAATACCTGACGAGTGCGCTGATGGATGCGCTCGCGCTGCTCCGCTGTGCCGAAGGTCTTCAGTCCGCGCAGCGCAACATAGGTGGAGGTGAAGAGGCTTTGCTCCGTGGGCGGCCGGCGGGACTGCGGCCGCCAATGCAAGAGGTCGCGCTGCCATTGCAGGAGATACTCCGTCACAGCGGAAGTCGTGGTGTCCGGTTTCCAACCGCCGTTCTCCAAGGCCAGCAGCGCGTAGCCAGCCGTGTCGGCCTGGCCGCCCTGACCTTTACCGGCCAGATAGTTCGTTTGGTTCTTGTTGAGGAAGTCGGCGGTGAACTTCAACTGCTTGGCGAGTTCCTCGCCGTCGATCTTGAACCCGCGCGACTGTGCCGTGGTGAGCGCCATGATGGGCAACCCTTGGTTGTGACAGGTGAAGCACCGCTCGCGCTTCTCCATCGAGCCGCGCGCTCCGGCGGTCAGGAGCGGCAGGGACTTTTCCACGGCGGCGCGGAGGGCGGCAGGGGTGGGCGTGAGTTCAGCCGCTTGAGCGAGGCCGAGGGTGTGCGCACCCAAGAGGCCGGCGAGCGTGAAGGCAGGGAGGAATCGAAAGAGGTGCATGCGTGACATCGCCAGTTTTGCCACAGAACTGATGTTCGCGCACGAGCAAATGCGCTGAGCTGACGACAGGGGCGATCTTCTGTTTGCCACAACGCGGCCAATCACAAGGCGGAAATTACCACTTGCACCGAGGATGACCACTGCCTAGAGTGCGCCCTCTTTTTTAGAGAACCAGATCAATTTATGCGTCGTCCCAAAGGCATTAAGACCAAGAAATCCGTGCTCAAACGGTTCAAGATCACCGGCAGCGGGAAGGTGCTCCGCTCGCGCGCTGGTCGCCGCCACTTGCTTTCCGGCAAGAGCGCCAAACGCCGCCGCTCACTCGGCAAGCGCGCCTTGGTGGACAAAACCGACGTGTATCGCGTCACGGCCAGCCTCCCCTTCAGCCACTGAGCCGCTCACCTTTCGCCCCTTAACACTCACTTTTTACTGACCCATGCGCGTAACCAACGCCCCCGCCTCCCGCAAACGTCGTAAACGGATGCTTTCGGCCGCCAAAGGCTTCCGCCTGAAGCGTTCGAAGCTCTACCGCTACGCCTCCGACGCCGTTGACCACGCCCGGCAATACGCCTACCGCGATCGTAAGACCAAGAAGCGCATCTATCGCCGTCTCTGGCAGGTGCGCATCAACGCCGCCGTGCGCGAGGCCGGCCTGAACTACAGCCGCTTTATGGAGGGCCTCAAGGCCGCCAAGAACGCCCTCGATCGCAAGGTGCTGTCCGACCTCGCCGCCACCGACGCCACCGCGTTTGGTGAGCTAGTCGCCGCCGCGAAGACCGCCCTCGCAGCCAAGCCGGGTGCCACGCTCGCCAAGTCCTGAGCGGCAAGACGAACGATTCAAGCAACGGGCGACCTGCATAGGGCCGCCCGTTTTGCTTTCTACTGGATTCTGAATTCCGACTCCTGAATTCTCAACTCCCATGTCCTTGCTCGCTCAACTCGACCCGTTGAAAGCCGAGGCGCTCGCCGCACTCGCCGCCGCCACCGACCTGCCCACGCTGGAGCAAACCAAAGGCACGTTCCTCGGCGCGACGGGCAAGTTCACCGGTTTGATGAAGCAGCTCGGCTCGTTGCCGAAGGAGGAAAAGCCCGCCGCCGGCAAGGCCATCAACGCGGTGAAGGTCGAACTTGAGACGGCGCTCGCCGCTCGTCGCGAGGAACTCGAACTCAAGGCCGCGCTTCCCAAGGAGCCCACTGACTGGACGCTCCCCGGGCGGAGGCGAGCAGTGGGCCGTTTGCATCCGCTCACACAAGTCACCGAGGACATCGTGCGGGCCTTCCGCAAGCTCGGCTTCGTCGTCGCGGACGGCCCGGAGATCGAGGATGAGTATCACTGCTTCGACGCCCTCAACACCCCCGCCGACCATCCCGCGCGCGATTCACAGGACACGTTCTACGTCGCCACAGAGAAGCGTCCCCTGCTCCGCACGCACACCAGTTCGGTGCAAATTCGCGTGATGAAGTCGCAGCCGCCGCCCGTGCGCATCATCGTGCCGGGCCGCGTCTATCGCCGCGACAACGCCGACGCCACGCACAACCCGACCTTCCACCAGATCGAAGGCCTCTACGTGGACAAGCACGTCACCGTCGGCGACCTCAAGGGCACGGTGGAAGCCGTCTTCAAGGACGTGCTCGGCAGCGACGTGAAGCTCCGCTTCCGCCCGCACTATTTCAGCTACACCGAGCCGAGCCTGGAGATTGATTTCACCAACGCGCTCGTGAAGAAGCTCGGCAAGGACTGGCTGGAGATCGCCGGCTGCGGCATGGTGCATCCGCAAGTCTTCGAAAACGTCGGCTACGATCCGGAAGTCTGGAGCGGTTGGGCGTTCGGCTTCGGCATCGAGCGCATCGCCATGCTCCGCTACGGCATCACCGACATCCGGCTTTTCTACGAGAACGACCTGCGGTTCCTGCGCCAGTTCTGATCTCAGAGGCATCCTTTGGCCACCTGGGCGGGCAGCTTGGAGTTCGGCTTGAAGGCTCCAGCCGGAAACTGCTCCCGCCGCAGCAACATCACCCCACAAAGCACAAATCCCTTCAACCCACCGGGTTGAAGGGATTTGCGTGCTATCAACTGGTTGCGGGGCCAGGATTTGAACCTGGGACCTTCAGGTTATGAGCCTGACGAGCTACCGGGCTGCTCCACCCCGCGATCAAGGTTCTGGCAACATAGGTTAATCGGAAGACCACGCAAGCCATTTTCTAGGTGGGAATCACTCCGCGCCGTTCAGGCGAGAATCTCCTTGATGACCCGGCCGCTTACGTCCGTGAGCCGCTGGTCGCGGCCGCCGAAGCGAAAGGTGAGGCGCTCGTGGTCCATGCCCAGTTGGTGCAGCAACGTCGCGTGCAGGTCGTGAATGTCCACGCGGTGCTCGACCGCGCTCATGCCCATCTCGTCCGTCGTGCCGTAGGTCATCCCGCCTCGCACTCCGCCGCCAGCCATGAAGATGGTGTAGCCGCTCACGTGATGATCGCGGCCATCGGTGCCCGCTGAGTGCGGCGTGCGGCCCATCTCACCAGCCCAGAGGACGAGCGTATCGTCGAGCAGTCCGCGCGCCTTGAGGTCGGTGATGAGCGCGGCGACGGGTTGGTCGGTGATGCGGGCGTTTTCCTCGTGGCGCTTGCGCAACTCGCCGTGTTGGTCCCAAGGGGAGTTATTCGCATGGGTGTTGGGACAGGTGATTTCGATGAAGCGGACTCCGGACTCCACCATGCGCCGCGCACGTAGGCATTGGAGCGCGTAGAACTTGTCGAAGTCATTCGCGCGGTCCACGCCGTAGAGCCGCAGCGTGGCCTCGCTTTCTCCGCTTACATCGCAGAGCACGGGCACCAACGACTGCATCCGCGCGGCGGTCTCGTAATTCTTGATGGCAGATTCAATGGCGTCCGAACGGCCGAGTGCTTTCGCGGTGGCCGAGTCTTGCTCGCCCAGGAAGTCCAACTTCGCGCGCTGCAACGCGGCGGGGTCGGCGGGCGTGATGTTGTCCACGGGCCGACCCTTCGCGCGGACGGGCGTGGCTTGGTGCGTCGCGGGCAAGTAGGCGCTGGCAAAGTTTTGCAGGCCGCCGTTGGGCACCCAGTCGTTGTTGAGCAGCACGTAGCCGGGCAACTGCTCGTTCTCCGTGCCGAGGCCGTAGGAAATCCACGAGCCGACGCTGGGCGCGGCCCCGATGCTGCGGCCCGTGTGCAGCAGCAGACTTTGCGCACCGTGCAACGGCGTCTCGCCGACCATCGAGCGCACCACGCAGAGCTCATCCGCGACGCCCGCGATGTGCGGCAGGAGGTCGCTCACCCACAGGCCGGACTGCCCGCGCTGCCTGAACTCCCAGAGGTTCTTCAGCCACTTCCGATTCGCGCTGATGCTCTGCGACAACTCGTCGTGCCGCCACTGCGCTGGCTGGCCGTGGCGCTTGGTCAACTCGGGTTTCGGGTCGAACGTATCCACGAGCGCCACGCCGCCATCCATGAAGAGGAAGATGACGTGTTTCGCGCGCTGGGCGAAATGCGAGGCTGCTCGGCGTGCCTCGGCGCTGGCGTGCCGGCCCGCCCGCCCGGCGAAGGCGAGGCCAACGAATCCGAGACTGGCGTTTTTGT
>JBJTAU010000416.1:0-8935 GCA_046090965.1 Limisphaerales bacterium
GAGTTGAACGGTATGACCCGCGAGACGCACATCCTCGACAAGAGCGTCGCGCCCAAGGCCAAGTCCCGCGTCAAGGCCGACCCGGCGAACCCCCTGGAAGTCGCCGCGCCCATCCCCGGCATCATTACCAGCCTCGCCGTCGGCGTCGGCGCGAAAGTGGCGAAGGACGACAAGCTCGTGACGATGGACGCGATGAAGATGCAGACGACGATCTACGCGCAGGCCGACGGCGTGGTCGGAGAAATCTTCGCCCAAGTCGGGGAGACGGTGGAGAGCAAGGATTTGCTGATGCGCCTCAAGGCGTGATCGCCGAGGAAGAAGATTCCTTGCGCCCGCGGCACGCGAGTTGCGCTAGCGACCGTGCACTTGAGTTTTTGACGGTTTTGCTGCCTTACGATGCGGTAGGCTTGCGTAGGATTTCGCCGCGTGGACAAAACGAGACAACACATGCTGAAGCGCTACGATCACGCCGGGTTCTTCGACGAGATGTTGGATGCTGCTGGGCACGCACGGCCGCATTACCGCAAGCTGCGCGAGCTGTTCAAGGCGCTCACGCCACAGGAGTTCGATCACAAGCGGCATTCGGTGGACGTGGCCTTCCTCCGGCAGGGCATCACGTTCAACGTCTATGGTGACTCGGCGGGGACGGAGACGATTTTCCCGTTTGACCTGTTGCCGCGCATCATCCCTGCGAAGGAGTGGGAGTTGCTGGAGCGCGGCCTGACGCAGCGCATCACGGCGCTGAACCTCTTCCTCCACGACATCTACCACGAGCAGCGCATCCTCAAGGACGGCGTCATCCCCGCGCACTACGTCCTGTCGGGAAAACATTTCCGGCGCGAGTTCGCGGGTTTCAACGTGCCCAAGGACATCTACATCCACGTCTGCGGCACGGACCTCATCCGTGACGGCTCCGGTCAATGGATGGTGCTGGAGGACAACGGGCGCTGTCCCAGCGGCGTGAGCTACGTGCTCGAAAACCGCCGCGCGATGAAGCGCACCTTCCCGGCATGTTCGAGGACATCGGCGTGCGGCCCGTGGAGGATTACCCGCAGGAACTGCTGCGGATGCTGCAACACATCGCGCCCGCCGGCGTGGCGGACCCGACGGTGGTGCTCCTGACGCCCGGGGCCTACAACTCGGCTTACTTCGAGCACACCTGCCTCGCGCGGCAGATGGGCATCGAAATTGTCGAGGGCCGTGACCTCGTGGTGCGCGATGCGCGCGTCTTCATGCGCATGACCAAGGGCCTGCAACCGGTCCATGTCATCTACCGGCGCATTGACGACGACTTCATTGACCCGACGGTCTTCCGCCGCGACTCGATGCTCGGCGTGCCCGGCCTCGTGCGCGCTTACCGCGCCGGCAACGTCAGCCTAGCCAATTCCATCGGCACCGGCATCGCCGACGACAAGGTGATGTATTACTTCGTGCCGCGGATGATTAAGTATTACCTCGACCAGGAGCCGATCATTCCGAACGTCCCGATCTACCTCGCCAGCGAGGAGGCGGACAAGAAATACATCCTCGAAAACCTGAACAAGCTCGTCGTCAAGGCCGCGAACGAATCCGGTGGCTACGGGATGCTCATGGGACCGAAGGCGTCGAAGGAGGAAATCGAAGCCTTCCGCAAGGCCGTCGAGGCCGACCCGCGCAACTACGTCGGCAGCACGGAACGCTCGCTGGACGTGAGCGTGCAGATCCGGGCGGTGGAGTAAGCCTTGCCGGCCGCTCAAGTCAGCGGCGTCGTCGTGCCGGTGAGCGACTTGCGGACAATCTTCTTCACCGTCTCCAGGTTCTTGGTCAGCTCGTAGGTGGCCTTGAGCAGTTCGTCCTGCGCGGCGGGATTGCCCAGCGCGCGGATGGCGGGTTGGAGCTTGAGCGTGGCCTTCGAGATTTCGTCGCAGGTTTGCTTGATGGAGTCGGCGGCTTCGGTGGGAGTCATGGGAGCAATTTAGGAGAAACGATCTTCGGTCCACGGATCGGCAGTGTTCGAGTAGCCGCGCAATTCCCAGAAGCCAAGAATGTCGCGGTCGAGGAACTTGATCTCACGCACCCACTTCGCGCCTTTCCAGGCGTAGCGCTTTGGGATGATGACGCGTGCAGGACCGCCGTGCTCGAGGGAGAGCGGTTGACCGTTCCACGAGTGCGCGATGAGCACGTCGTCGTCGAGGCACACGTCGAGCGGATTATTCGTGGAGTAGCCGTCGTGGCTTTTGAAGAAGACGTGCGTGGCGCTGGCCTTGGGCTTCACGAGATCCGCGAGCGTGAAGAAGGCGACGCCGCTGAACACCATGTCAAACTGGCTCCAAGTCGTGACGCAGTGAAAGTCGCTCGTGTCCGTGAACTGCGGCAGCGCGAGGAAGTCCGGCCAACTCAACGTCACCGGATGCTCCACGTGCCCGCCGATCTTCAATTCCCACTTCTCCAACGGCACCTCAGTGTGTTGGCCGAGATCGAGCACGGGGAAGTTGTGCACTTGCCGCTGACCGGGCGGGAGGCGGTCGGTAGAGCGCACGGACGGCTTCTCCTGGCCCGCCAGCTTGCGCGCCCAACGCTCTTTCCGGGCGATGTAGTCGGAGTTCATCGACGGGCAAACGGTGCGGCAGGGCAGGGGACGTGGCAAGCGTGCAGGCGGCCCGGTCGAATAGGCCGGTGCATCGCGCGTCCGGGAATGGTGCCGGTTAACCACCGCGGCTGCCATCTACAACCCATCATCATCATGCGTCACTCCCTGTTCTCCGCCCTCACCTTGACCGCCCTGCTCGCCACCGCCCGCGCCGCCGAATGGCAACCCGTCGCCAACTGGCTCAAGCTCCCCGAAGGCCGCCCGCAACTCGGCAACATGCACGGCGACATCGCCGTCAGCTCCAAGGGCGATGTTTACGTCAGCACGCAGGATCCGAAGGCCGGCGTGCAAGTCTACGGCCCCGACGGCAAATGGCTCCGCAATCTCCCCGACGCGCCCGCTGATTTCCACGGGTTCGTCATCAAGAAGCAGGCCGACGGCGAGTTCATCTACGGCCCGCGCCTCAGCGCGCAGACCATCGTGAAGCTCACCCTCGAAGGGAAAAAGGTTTTGGAAATCACCGCCGCCGCCATCCCCGAGGAGTTCAAGAACAAGACCGGCCCCAGCAAGAAAAAGAACGACAAGGGCGAGACCGTCAAGGACCCCAACGAAGGCAAATCCTTCGTGCGCCTCACCGGCATGGACATCGCGCCCAACGGCGACTGGTTCGTCACCGACGGCTACTCCACCAGCTACGTCCACCGCTTCGACAAGGACGGCAAATACCTGAAATCCTTCGGCGGTAAAAAAGCCCCCTACAACTTCACCACGCTGCACAAGAGCGCCGTGGACACCCGCTTCACGCCCAACCGCATCATCGCCTGCGACCGCGAGGCCCTGCGCGTCGTGCACATGTCCCTCGATGGCGAGCTGCTCGGCGTCGTCGCCAAGGACCTCCTCGCGCCCGCCGCCATCACCGTCCAGGGCGATTACGCCCTCGTCGGGGAAATTGGCGGCGCGGTGAGCGTGCTCGACAAGGAAGGCAAGCAGGTTGCCCGGCTCGGCCTCAACACGGAGAAGGCCGAGGTGAAGAACAATCAGACCAAGCCCGAAGTCTGGCGCACCGGCTTCGTCACCGCGCCGCACGGCGTGGCCTTCAACGCCGCCGGCGACGTCTTCGTGGCCGAATACAACGTCTTCGGCCGCGTGCACCGCTGGAACAAGCAGTAGGCGGCAATGCGGCAGTAAGGATGGGTTCTTGAGTCCGCAACGGTGTGGGACTGCGGCAACTCTTGCGGAGTTGCAGGTCTGATTCCGATTCCACCCAGCGTGGCCGCTGGCGCGTCAACGCTGGGCTGGAGGCTTTTCACCCCGTTGGGATGACGCGACGTGTTTCGCCTTCACCCACTCCCCGACAAACCGTTCTAAAATCTCCAGCGGCACCGCGCCGTGGCGGAGGACTTCGTCGTGGAACTCGCGCACGTCGAACTTGGAGCCGAGTTCTTTCGCGGTGCGGGCGCGGAGTTCCTTGAGCTTGAGTTCGCCCACCTTGTAGGCGAGCGCCTGGCCGGGCCAACTGATGTAGCGGTCGATCTCGTTGGTGATGTCGTTCTCCTGCTTGGGCGCGTTGGCCTTGAAGAAGTCTATCGCACGCTGGCGGTCCCACTTCAGCGAGTGCATGCCGGTGTCCACCACGAGGCGGACGGCGCGCCACATCTCGTAAGTGAGCTGGCCGAACTTGTCGTAGGAGTCCGCGTAGAGGCCGAGTTCCTCGCCGAGGTATTCGGAGTAGAGGCCCCAGCCCTCGATGAACGCGGTGTATCCGCCGTAGCGCCGGAAGTTCGGCAGTTCGCCCTGTTCCTGCGCGAGCGCGATTTGCAGGTGGTGGCCCGGCACGGCTTCGTGCAGTGAGAGCGCCATCATCTCCCACTTCGGGCGCGTCTCGGGCCGGTAGAGATTCACGAAGTAAGTGCCCGCGCGCGAGCCGTCGGCGGCGGGCGGGCGGTAGTAGGCGGTGGTGGTGTCGGGCGCGATCTTGTCCGGGATGGCCTCGACGCCATAGGGCATGCGCGGGAGGGTTTTGAAGACTTTCACCAGCAGCGGGTCAATGCGCCGCGACATGGCGTGGTATCCGACGAGGAGTTCCTGCGGCGTCTTGTAATAGAACTTCGGGTCGGTGCGGAGGAAGGTGAAGAACGCGGGGAGGTCGCCCTTGAAGCCGACCTTGTCCTTGATGGCGAGCATCTCGCCGCGGATGCGGGCCACTTCCTTCAAGCCCAGCTCGTGAATCTCGCGCGGCGTGAGCGAAGTGGTGGTGAACTTCTTCGCCTCGAACGCGTAGCGCGCGTCGCCGTCGGGCATCTGCCAGCAGCCGACTTGGTCGAAGCACGCGGGGAGATATTCCCTCGTGAAGAACGTGTGGAATTGCCGGTAGGCGGGGACGACTTGTTGCGCGATGACGTCGCGGGCTTCGCGTTGCAGGCGGTCGCGGTCGGCGACAAGCGCTTTCGGGATGTTCGCGAAGGGCTTGTAGAACGGGCTTTTCTCCGGGTCGGAGACGATTTGCTTCTCAATCTGCGCGGGCACGCGCTGCATGACGATTTTCGCGTGGATGATGCGGGTGCGCATGCCCTCGCGCATGAGGGCGGTGGTCTGCGCGGCGTAGCGGGGCAGGGCGCGGAGGCGGGCGAGCCAGTCCTCGAAGTCCTTGAGCGTCTCGAAGCGGAGGCTGTCGGCGAGTTCGTCCTCGGTCTGGAGGCCGCCGCGCTGATTGAGAGGAACGAGATGCCAGCGGAAGGCGTGACCCTCGATGCCTTGCGTGAGGCGGTGCTCGAAGAGGTCGTAGTTGAGCTGGTCGCGGGGCGAAAGCGCCTTGCGGTCAGTCTTCCGTAGCCGCGCGAGCGCGTCTTGGTTGTGGCGATGTTCGGCTTCGATGGCTTCGGGCGCGAGGTCTTCCCAACGGTCGTTCCAGCGGCGGTCGCCAAGCTGCGAAGCCCAAGTGGGACTGCGCTGCATCGTGTAATCCCACTCGGCGGCGAAGAAGTCGTGGAGGGCTTTGGCGGCATCGGCGGCTTGAATCGTCGCGGAGATGAGCGCGAGGCCGAGCAGGAGAAGTTGGCGTAGCATGGTTGAGCCAAGGATAACGGTGCGTTGCGGCCGGGGAATGAAAAAGGACGGCGCGATGCTCCCAATGTTGAGCTTGCTACGAGAAGAGCGTTTTTCGGCCAACGTGGGCGCGCGAGGGTTTGACCCGCTGCTCCAGCCTTCGTCAGACTCGGCGGGACGATGCACGGCGCGACGTTTCTTCAGGACTTGGCCATCGTGATGATGGCGGCGGCGGCGGTGACGGTGGGGGTCCACCTGTTGCGGCTGCCCGTCGTGCTCGGTTACATCCTCGCGGGCGTGCTCATCGGCCCGCACGTCCTGCCCAAGCCGCTGATTTCGGACGAGGCGACCATCCAGACGCTGTCGGAATTGGGCATCGTCTTCCTCATGTTCTCGCTGGGGCTGGAGTTCAGCTTTCGGCGGCTGCGCAAGGTGGGCGCGACCGCGCTGATCGCCGCGCCGCTGGAAATCCTGCTGATGATCTTCGCGGGTTACGAGGTGGGCCAGTGGTTCGGCTGGTCGCGAATGGACTCGCTGTTCCTGGGCGCGATGATTTCGATCTCCTCGACGACGATCATCGTGAAGGCGCTTCAGGAATCGCGGCTCACCAAGGAGCCGTTCGCGCAGGTCATCTTTGGCATCCTCATCATGGAGGACATCCTCGCCATCGTGTTGCTGGCGCTGCTCTCGGGCATCGCAATGAACGTCGCGCTCAAGGCCGGCGAGGTGGCGGGCACGCTCGGGCGGCTGGGCATCTTCCTCGTGGTGGCGGTCGTGCTCGGGTTGCTGGCCGTGCCGAAGCTGGTGTGCTGGGTGGCGAAGTTCCGCAGCAACGAAATGCTGCTGGTGACGGTGCTGGGGCTGTGCTTTGGCGTGTCGCTGCTGGCGCTCAAGCTCGGCTACAGCGTGGCGCTGGGCGCGTTCATCATCGGCGCGGTGGTGGCGGAGGCGCGTGAGATCGGCCGCATTGAGATCCTCACCGGCTCGCTGCGTGACCTGTTCTGCGCGGTGTTCTTCGTCGCCATCGGGCTGCTCATCGAGCCGCGGATGCTCGCGCAGCATTGGCTGCCCATCCTCGTCATCACGCTGGCGGTGGTCCTCGGCAAGTCGGTCGCGTGTGCGCTGGGCGCGTTCGTGGCGGGGCACGACAAGTGGACTTCCATGCGCGTGGGCAACGGCCTGGGGCAGATCGGGGAATTTTCCTTCATCATCGCGGCGCTGGGGTTGCAGCTCAAGGTCACGAGCGAATTCCTGTATCCAGTGGCGGTGGCGGTCTCGATCATCACCGCCTTCCTCACGCCACTGCGGTTGCGGCGGTCGGATGAACTGGTCGAGTGGGGCAGCCGTCGCGCGCCGCGGGCGCTGACCCATTACCTCGACCTCTACACCGAGTGGCTGGGGCAGTTTGGCGCCAACCGCAAGCCGGGCCTCGTCGGGCGCATGGTGCGGAAATGGTTCTGGCAAATGGGCCTCAACCTCGTGTTCACGGCGGGGGTGTTCATCGTGGCCGCATTCCTCGCGCAGCGGAAGCCGGCGTGGCTGCCCCGGATGCCCGGCGGGGAAATCGGTCTCAACGCCTTTCTCTGGCTGGGCGCCACCGTGCTGTCGCTGCCGCTCCTCATCGCCGTCTTCCGCAAGCTCCAGGCGCTGGGGTTGCTCGTCGCCGAGGTTAGCGTGCGGCGCGAGGCTGCCGGCGACCGGACGGCCAGCATCCGGGCGGTCATCGCGCAGGCCATCCCGCTGGCGGGCGCGGTGGCGCTGGCGCTGCTGGTGATGGCGCTGAGTTCGCCGCTGCTGCCGCCGCTGGAGGTGCTGCTGGTGTTGCTGCTCATCGTGGTGCTGGTGATGTGGGTGTGGTGGCGCGCGTTCGTGCGCTGGTATTCCAAGGCGCAGGTCGCCCTCATCGAGACCTTCGCCCAGCCGCCACCCGTGCGGCCCGAGAGCACCACGCAGTTTTTCCGGCTGCTTTCGCACGCGCAGCTCCGGGTCGTGGCGGTGGACAGGGACTCGCCCGTGGCCGGCAAGCTCATCCGCGAACTCGAACTCCGCACGCGCACCGGCGCGAGCGTGGGGGGCATCGAACGCAACGGGGAAAACCTCGTCAACCCCGGCCCCGACGAGGAAGTCCGCGCCGGCGACAAGCTGCTGCTGCTGGGCAGCGGCGACCAGTTGGAGCAGGCGGCGGCGCTATTTCATCTGCCGCCGCATGAGGAGGAGTGAAGCGCGGTGCGTGGACGAGTGCGGTGCCCGTGGTTTCTCACGCACCACACACCACGCTTGAAAAGCAAAAGGACGCGAACCTCGCGGCCCGCGTCCTTTGGTGGAATGTTTTATTCTCAGCGCTTGAACGCCATCGGCGCACCGGCGGGCATTTCGTGGGCGCACGGCTGGTCTGTGGGCGCGTCGGGCAGCTTGGAGTTCGGCTGCACGAGGCCATTGGCGAGCAGGTAGGCCTCCACTTCATCGCCGCTCACGTCGGCGAGCATCTGGCCGTTGATCTCCAGCGTGGGCTGCTTGGTCTGGCCGGTTTTGTGGACCATTTCCTCGAACTGGTTCGGGCGGTTGATGATGTCCCGGTCCTCGTAGGGCAGGTCGTATTTCTTCATCACGGCGCGGACGCCCATGCTCCAGCCGCAGGAAGGTTTCAGGTAGGCGATGATTTTGGGTTTGCTCATAACAGTCGCTCGTTCAGCGGGCCGTAAAGTGCCATGCATCGGCGGACTGACAAGGCTTTCTTTGCCCAGCGCGTCGCGTAAGGTGCGGCCATGTCGCTTCGCGTCCTCATCGCACCGGACAAATTTAAGGGCACGCTTACCGCGCAGGCCGCCGCCGCAGCCATCGCCGCCGGTTGGCGGAAGGCCCGGCCCGCCGACCGGCTCACGCTCCTGCCCATCAGCGACGGCGGGGATGGCTTCGGTGAAATCCTGAGCGCCGCGTTCGGAGCCAAACTTCAAGAGGTCCGCACGGTGGACGCCGCGCATCGCCCGCTGGAGGGCTTGTGGTGGTGGGATGCGAGATCGAAGACTGCGGTCATCGAGTCCGCCAACATCATCGGCCTCGCGATGCTGCCGCCGAAGCAGTACCACCCGTTCCAGCTCGACACACTTGGTCTCGCCGCCGTGCTGAAGGCGGCGGCGGACAAGGGCGCGCGGCGGTGCGCCGTCGGCATCGGCGGCAGCGCGACCAATGACGGCGGGGCAGGGGTGGCGCGCGGCTTGGGCTGGCAGTTCTTCAACCGGCGCGGCGAAGAACTGCTTCGCTGGACGCATCTCCAGCAGTTGCACCGACTGGTGGCCCCGCGCCGCAAACAACTTTTTCCCC
>JBJTAU010000417.1:0-6220 GCA_046090965.1 Limisphaerales bacterium
GCCTCAGCCTGCGCACCCCCGTTCTTAAACTTGCTCAAAAGGGTGAGCACCGCGCGTGGATCAGTTTGCTCCCCCTTGGCGGAGATGTTCGCAATGATCTTCTTTATCGCGCCGAGTTGCTCCGCCTCGTCGTAGATAACGAAGTTCTTTTTGTAGCCGAGCAGTTCGATGTGCTGGCGGAGAATGCGGACACAGAGCGAGTGAAACGTGCTAATGGTCGGGCGCGCGGGCTTCACCCCGTCGGCAGCGCGAGGGCGGGGCACGATCTCGTTCACTCGCTCCAGCATCTCGCGCGCGGCCTTGTTGGTGAAAGTGACGGCAAGGATGTTTTCCGGCGCGATGCCGCGCTCGATCATGTGCGCGATGCGGAAGGTGATGACGCGCGTCTTGCCCGTGCCCGCGCCGGCGAGGATGAGCACCGGGCCGCGAATCGTCTCGACGGCGTCGCGTTGCTCAGGGTTCAGCGTGTCCAAGTTCAGCATCGGCGCGCGGAGTGTAGGAGCGAACGAAGTGAAGGCAAGCGTGGGCAGCCGATTTTTAGCCGCAGATTTTCACAGATGGAACACAGATGAAGTTTGCTACGGGCCAACTGCGTTCGCAGGAGCATCCGCAGGAGCATCCTATCTGTGTTTCATCTGTGTCGATCGGTGGCTTCAAGTCCGCGACCACCGGGCCAGCTCGTGTTTCACGCGTTCGATCGGCAGGCCGACGACGTTGCTGAACGAGCCATTGATGGACGCGACGATTTGATCGCCGTGATCCTGAATGGCGTAGGCCCCGGCCTTGTCCAGCGGCTGAATGGCGGCCAGGTAGGCAGTGATTTGCGGCTCGCTCAGAGCCTTGAAGGTGACATTGGTCGTCTCAGCGAACAGGCGGCAGCGGTGTTGCGCCAGATGCAGCAAGCAGACCGCGGTGACCACCTGATGCGTGTGGCCCGACAGCTCGCGCAACATCCGCCGGGCGTCGGCCAGATCGCCCGGCTTGCCGTAAAGCGTGGTGCCCAGATAGACCAGCGTGTCCGCGCCGAGCACGAGCGCCTGCGGGTGCTGCTTCGCCACCGCGCGGGCCTTACGATACGCGTTTACCAAGCACAGCTCGCGAGCGGTGAAATCTTCGTGATGCGCCTCCTCGGTCGGACTGGTGATGACCGTGAAGTCCAGCCCCAGCCCGCGCAACAGCTCCGCCCGGCGCGGGGAGGCCGAGGCGAGGATGAGCGGGGGAAGGCGCATGAGAACAGATATTCGTGAGTGCAGCAGGGCTGGTGAGAAGGCTAATGAATCACGCCGGAAAACTAAGACCGCGCCGTCCTTGGGCAAGCAGGATTGCGCTTTAGCCAGAACGTGGACGACGGCGCTCGGTTCAGTCGCGAAAGTTGCACAACGCGCCCGCCTCTATTGCCACGACCAGATCCTTTTCCTCGGAAGCCAGTGAAACATCCTTCCCCTCCATAGTGCGTCCCGCTATACGAGGCGCATGACACACGTCGCTTCCACGCTCACCCTTTTTGCGTTCCTTAGCCTCGCCGCGTCCGCCGCCGACCCGGGCACCGGCGCGAGCTTCAAAGGTCCCGTGGGGCTCCAACTCTACAGCCTGCGCGGGATCGCCACGCAGAACCCGCCCAAGGCCCTCGCGCAGACCAAGGACTTCGGCCTCACGCTGGTCGAGACCGCCGGCACCTACAATCTCCCGCCCGAGAAGTTCAAGGCGCTCCTCGCCGAGCACGGCTTGAAGCCCATCAGCGGCCACTTCCCCTACGACCGGTGGAAGTCCGAACCGGAGCGCGTGCTGGCCGAGGCCAAGGCCATCGGCCTGCAATACGCCGGTTGCGCTTGGATCAACCACAAGCCGCCGTTCAGCGAAGCCGCCGCGAGAGAGGCGGCCGCCGTCTTCAACAAGGCCGGCGCACTGGGCGCCCAGCAGGGCATCAAGGTCTTCTACCACGCGCACGGCTTTGAGTTCCACCGGCACGGCGAGGGCACGCTCATGGACCTGCTGATGAAGGAAACGAACCCGCAGCATGTGAGCTTCCAGATGGATGTGCTTTGGGTCGTCTTCCCCGGCCAGGACCCGGTGCAGTGGCTCAAGAAATATCCCGGCCGCTGGGAACTGATGCACCTCAAGGACCTCAAGAAAGGCGTCGCCACCGGCGAACTCACCGGCAAGACCGACGTGGCCAACGATGTCGCCTTGGGCACGGGGCAGATGAACTGGCCCGCCATCCTCAAGGCCGCGAAGGAAAGCGGCGTGAAATACTACTTCATCGAGGACGAATCCCCCAGCGTGGTGGAGCAGGTGCCCCAGACGCTGAAGTATCTGGGACAGGTGAAGTTTTAATCAGGCCTCGGCAAAAGTAGCGGTGGCGGGCTGAATTGAGTGGGCGGGTTTGAAGATGGGCAGCCGCTTCGCGGGACGGCAAAGCGGTGTCGCCGCTACGCTCTGCCACCGCAGTCCAAGACGCGCCCGGAGGCTGGACAACGGGCGGGGTTCGGAACAGGGTGCGCTGACCGGATGGGATGGCGCTGCGTCGCGTAGTCTATCTTCCGTCATGACAACACTCGGCCCCGTTCGACCGATGCCAAAGCGGCAAGAACCAAGCGATAAAGGCCCATGCAGCCAAATGAATTCTTCGCCTTGCAGGAGCGGGACAACCGGAAGAAGCCTGGAACTCACCGCTTGAACCGGCCGCTGTCCGCTGCCGCGCTCGCGCGCTTTCGGAAGCGAAACCCGCAAACGCAAATCCCCGGTGACTTGATCGAGGTGCTGAAGCTCCACAATGGCTTCGGCCTGTTTCCGTATATCGGCACGCCGGACGGGATGATGGGCCTCTACGCACTTGATGAGATCAAAGACTTTCACCGCATCCAGACGGCGTCGAACATTCCCGAGGAAGACTACGGCCTCACGGAGCAGTCGCTCGCCGTCGCGCAGGAAGGCAACGGCGACGAATACATCATCTTCGACCCGGAGCGTGGCTACCGGTTGATCCAGATCGGCTGGGAAGAACAGCCGGAGATCGGGCGCACCGTGGCCGAGGTGCTGGACTACCTGGCGGCGCGCTTCCTCCCTCAAGCCACCAAGCAGTCAAAGCGCAAGCAGGCCACCGCGAGGCCGTCGTAACACGACGCCCTTAGCGCGGTGTGGTCAGTGACTCGCTCCGCCTGCCACCGCGGTCCAAGACGCGCCCGGAGGCTGGACAACGGGCGGGGCTCGGAACAGGGTGCATCGGCTGGATGGGATGGGCTACGTATCGGTTGAAACGCAAGTGTGCAACGCGCAAATGCTATGGGCAGTTCCTTTGTTGAGTATCACGGGAATGGCTTTTGGAGCCGTGACTTTCTACTGGAGGCTTGGCTTCGGGTTCTCAGCTTGCACCTCGACGGTGATGTCCACAAACCCGGCTGGCTGCACGACATGAGGGACCGGTGGCTGTTGGTTTCTGCTGGCGGTTTCATTGGCTGCATCTCTCCGTCGCTTGATGAATTCCTCACCGACGAAAACCGAGTCGCCACGGTTCTGCACGCGGCTGAACGCAGCATTGCACACCTTCGTGTGTGTGGACCATTCGTGCCGGCTACTCTTTTGAACTCACTAGGGTTCAATGAGCCGTTTGACAAAGATTTGCCAACAGAATGGTTTGAACTCATGGCCAGCCGATTCATGGCCCTCCTTCGTGGCGAATTAGGCTCAGACGCCTCAACGAGCCCTGTGTTGCCAGCGACTCGGCATGGGCAGAGATGGGACGAGGGAGTTCAGCCGCGAGTGCCACCTTCATTGACGGCGAGATAAGGGGCACGCTTGCGGAGCACTTCGTCTCTTAGTAACTCCCCGCGCGTCCCGCGCGTCTGTTGCCGCATTGCAACGGCCCCAGTCTCTGCCATGCTGTCCGCACTTTCTGCCATGAACATTCGCACCTGTTTTGCCCCTGTCGTCGCTGCCTTTGCGTTGCAACTCGGTTCGACCGCGCTCTTCGCCGCGCCGGCGGAGGACGCGCAGGCCATCTTGAAAACTTCCGGCGTCAAGGGCGGCCTCGTCGTCCAGCTCGGGCTCGGCGATCCCGCGTTGACCCGCGCGCTGCGGGCCAATGACAGCTATCAGGTCGTCGCGTTGGACGCGGACGCCAAGAAGGTCGCCGCCGCGCGCGAGGCGATTTTCGACGCGGGCAAATCCGGCCCCGTCAGTGTGCAGGAGTTCACCGGCGCACAGTTGCCGTTCATTGACAACCTGGTGAACCTGCTCGTCGCGGAGAACCTCGGCTCCGTCCCGCGCGCCGAGGCGTTGCGCGTGCTGGTGCCCAATGGCGTGCTGCTCACCAAGTCCGGCGGCCAGTGGCAGAAGACCGTCAAGCCCAAGGACCCTGCACTCGACGAGTGGACGCATTACTTCTACGACGCGAAGGGCAACGCGGCCTCGAAGGACAGCGTGGTCGCACCGCCCGAGCGGTTGCAGTGGGTAGGCGGACCGAGGTGGTCGCGCCACCACGACCGCATGTCGAGCCTCAGCGCGCAGGTCACGGCAGCGGGCCGGCTCTACTACATCATGGACGAAGGCTCGCGCATCTCGATCCTGCTGCCAGCCAAGTGGTCGCTCATCGCGCGCGACGCGTTCAACGGCACGCCGCTTTGGAAGGTGCCCATCCCGTCGTGGAACACGCATCTCTGGCCGCTGAAGTCCGGTCCCACGCAGCTCACGCGGCGGCTCGTGGCGGATGGCGAGCGCGTCTTCGTCACGCTGGGCATCGAGGCGCCGATCAGTTGCCTCGACGGCGCGACGGGCCAGCCGCTCTTCACCTGCGAAGGCTCGCGCGGCGCGGAGGAGTTCATCCAGTCCGGCGGCGTTCTTTTCGCGCTCATCAACCCGCGTCCGTGGGTGCTGGAGGAATTCGCCGTGAAGCAGCAGAGCGACCAGAAACGCGTCGAGACCGAATACAACTGGGACAAGAAACCGCGCGACCTCGCGGCCTTCGACGCGAAGACGGGCAAGCTCCTCTGGCGCAAGGCCGACCAATCCATCGCTCCCATCACCATCGCCTGCGACGGCACGCGGCTGGTGTATTACGACGGCGACGGCCTCGTCTCGCTCGACCCGAAGACCGGCACGCAGCAGTGGGCCAGCGAGAAGGCCAGCAAGCGCCAGCTCTTTGAGTTCAACTACACGCCGCGCGTGGTGCTCGCGGGCAAGGCGGTGCTCTACGCCGGCGGCGACGGCGCGCAGAAGGGCGTGGATGCCGCGACCGGCAAGACGCTTTGGACCGGCGCGCACGAGAAGTCCGGCTACCGTTCGCCGGAGGATTTGATTGTGTCCGGCGGCCTCGTGTGGAACGCGGGCACGCTGCAAGGCAACCAGAAGGGCGAGTTCACCGGGCGCAATCCGCTCACGGGCGAAGTAGTGAAAAAGTTTTCTCCCGACGTGCCGGAAGGGACTTACTGGTTTCACCACCGCTGCTACATCGCGAAGGCGACGGACAAGTATCTCATCCCGTCGCGCACGGGCGTGGAGTATGTGGACCACGCGAAGGAACACTGGGACCTCAACCACTGGGTGCGCGGCGCGTGCCTCTACGGCGTGCTGCCGGCGAACGGCCTCACTTACGCCGGCCCTCACAACTGCGCGTGCTATCCCGAGGCGAAGCTCGACGGGCTGAACGCGATGGTCGGCGGGCACGGCTCGCCGCATCCGATTCGCGCCGAAGCCACGCGGCTTGTGCAAGGCCCGGCCTTTAACGACGCGCCCGGCGCGGACGCCGATGCGAAGGACTGGCCCACGTATCGGCACGACGCGAAACGCAGCGGCAACTCGAACCAGCCGCTCCTGCCCGATCTCGCCAAGGCCTGGGAAGTGAAGCTCGGCGGCCCGCTCTCCGCGCTGACCATCGCGGGCGGCAAGGTATTCGTCGCACAGGTGGACGCACACACGGTCCACGCGCTCGACCACGCGACGGGTTTGCCGAAATGGCATTTCATCGCGGGCGGCCGCGTGGATTCGCCGCCGACTTACTGGAAGGGCCGCGTTTATTTCGGTGGCAAGGACGGTGTGGTTTATTGCCTCCGCGCGAGTGACGGTGCGTTGGTTTGGAAATATCACGGTGCGCCCGGCGACCGCCTTCACGCCGCGCTGGAGCAGTGCGAGAGCGTCTGGCCGATCCACGGCAGCGTGCTCGTGGAGGATGGCAAGGTCAGCTTCGCGGCGGGCCGCAGCGTCTTCCTCGACAACGGCCTGCGCT
>JBJTAU010000418.1:0-10484 GCA_046090965.1 Limisphaerales bacterium
CGTCTGGGTGCCACGACCGGTACACACGGCGAATACAAGTCGCCGGCACGGGTCACGGCTTCTTCGCCAGGTTCAGCTCCAAGCCCACGTCCAGCCGGACGACGGTGCCGTTGGCGTCGAGCGTGGGGGTGAGGGTGAAGACCGGGCCGGTGTGCGTGCCGTCGGCATTCTCCTGAGTGACGGAAACTATGGAGCCGTGACCGCTACGTGCTAATACGCGTGGCGCGCTGAGAAGATCCACCCCCTCCGTCTGCTCCACCGCCTTGAGTAGTGCCGCGGACTGGGCGGCATCGAAGCTCGGCGGCCGTCCCGGTTGCGGCAATTCCGCGCGCAGCCCTTGCAGGCCGAGGCGGTCCAGCAGCGCGTCCGGCACGCTCATCAGCCGCATTTGCACCAGCACGGTTTCGGGCGAGTCGGGTGCGGTCTGCGGCGTGACGAAACTCAGGATGCGCTTGCCGGTGCCGGGTTCCATCCATCCACCCAGTGCCAGCGAGTGACCCAGCAGAAGGGTGGTGGAAATGGAATTGGTGAACGTCACCACCTCCGCTGCTGGTGGGGCCGTGGTGGAAGGCGCTGCCGCTGCAGGCGCGGCGCGCGGCAGGGTGGGTGTGTTGGTCGCGCGGTGCAAGTCGTTCCGCAGGCGCGTGACTTCGTTGCGGAGCCGGGCGAGCTCGAGCACCTCGGCATGGTCGAGCGCGGGCTGGGGTGTGGGGCGAGACCTGGCTGCGCCTTCAAGCTCCTTCACCTGCTCGCGCAGAGCGAGGATGGCGTGGCCGGATTCGGTCCGCGCCGCTCGCACGCAATCCCACAGGAACAGCACGTAGGCCGTGAGCGCGATGTTCGCGGCGATGGAGAAGCAAAGGATGATTCGTGGCTGGCGCATCTTCAGGCAAGGTGCGGAGAGAACTTAGCAGGTCCTGAGATCGGGACAAGGCGCGATTTACCGGCGGCACGAACAGCGTGCGCTGGTCGTTCGCATCCGCTTGTTTCCTCGACTTTCCGGCGGCTGGTGCAAATCCTCCCGCCACCATACACATGAAGAACCGTTCCGCTCTTCTCTCGCTGTTCGGCGCGCTGGCGCTGGTTTTCTCCGGTTGTGACAACAAGAAGCCGGAGGTGAGCAAGGCCGCCAAACAGTCCGACCTGCCCCAGCCACCGTGCGTGTATGACTGCGAGCCGGGCGTGCGGGGCGGGCGGCTGGTGATCGCCACGTTTGGCGATCCGAAGACGTTCAACCCCATCACCGAGAACGAGGGCACGTCGCGCGAAATCATCCGCTTCCTGTTCGCCGGCATGGTGTCGCTGGACTGGCCGACGCAGAAGGCGACGCCGGGCCTCGCGCATTCGTGGACGGTGGCCGACGACAAGAAGACGTGGACATGGAAGCTCCGTTCCGGCCTCAAGTGGAGCGACGGTCAGCCGCTCACAGCGGACGACGTGGTCTTCACCTGGAACCAGGTGGTTTACAACCCGGACATCGTCAACGTGACGCGCGACCTGTTCACGATCGACGGCTAGGAGTTCAAGGTGACGAAGGTGGACGACCTGACGGTGCGGGTGGTGACGCCTGAGCCTTACGCGCCGTTCATCGAGTATTTCGGCGGCGTCGAGATCCTGCCCAAGCACAAGCTCGCGCAGGCGGTGGCGGAGAAGAAGTTCGAGTCGGCCTACGGCATCAACACCAAGCCCGAGGAGTTGGTGTGCAGCGGTCCGTTCAAGCTGAAGCAATACAAGGCCGGCGAGTTCACGCTGCTGGAGCGCAATCCGAACTTCTACGGCGTGGACAAGGCCGGCACGCGCCTGCCCTACCTCGACAACGTCATTTACACCGTGGTGCCGGACATGAACGCGATGTCCCTGCGCTTCCTCAAAGGCGAGAGCGACATCCACGAAAACGTGCGGCCGGACGAGTTCGACCGCTTCAAGACCGAGGCGGACGCCGGGAAGTTCAAGCTGGAGTCGCTCGGCATCGGGCCGGAGCGCGCGTTCCTCTGGTTCAACCTGAACACGAACCGCGTCGTCAACCTGCGTTTCACCAGCGACCAGCCGGGGACCACGTTGCTCGTGAAATCCGCCGTGAACCAGAACCTCGACAAGCTGCCCAGCGACGGACGGGTGATGCCCGGCGAACTGGAACTCGTCGCCAAGTTCGGCACGAACGAGCAGAAACGCACCGTCTCCATCAAACAGGGCCAGGCGTTGCCGCTGACGGTGAAGTTTGACTCGGGCACCATCACCATCGCGGGCGCGAAGGGCGAGGCCGCGGTCCAGTCCAAGCCGATTGTGGACCCGAAGAAGATGGCGTGGTTCAGCCAGGCGAAGTTCCGGCAGGCCATCACGCACGCGATTGACCGGCCCAGCATCATCAAGTCCATCTATGCGAGCCGGGCCGAAGAAGGCGGCAGCTTCGTCTCGCCCGCACTCAAGAAGTGGTATAACCCGAACGTGCCTCAATATCCCTACGATCCTGCCAAGGCCCGCGCGTTGCTGAAGGAGATTGGCATCGAGGACCGCAATGGCGACGGCATGCTCGAAGACGCGCAGGGCAACGTGATTGAGTTCACCTTCAACACGAACGTGGGCAACAACACGCGCGAGAAGGTCGCCGTCTTCATCCAGTCCGACCTCAAGAAGCTGGGCGTGAAGCTCAACTACAAGCCGATCGATTTCAACGCGCTGGTCAGCATGATTGACGACACGTTCGAGTATGACGCCATCCTGCTCGGCCTTGGTGGTGGCGGCACGGACCCGGCGGCGAACATGAACGTGCTGAAGTCTGACGGCTTCACGCATTTCTGGTTCCCGCGCCAGAAGACCCCGGCCACGCCGTGGGAGGCGAAGGTGGACAAGTTGATGAACGACCAGTTGAAGGAGTTGGACGAGGCGAAGCGCAAGGCGCTCTTCGACGAGGTGCAGGTCATCATGTCCACCGAGATGCCCTTCATCTACACCATCCAGCCGCTGACCTACGCCGCCTACCGCAAAGACCTCGGCAACATCCGTCCGACCGTCCTGAGCAGCTACCGCGTGACGTGGAACGCGGAGGAACTTTACCTGAAGAAGAAGTAGGCCGCGCGGCTACTTGTTCTCGTTCTCATCCGGCTGCAATTCCTTCTTCAGGAGCCGGCCCTGCTCGTCCGTCGAGATGGCGTAGCGCCGCCCGTCGATGCGTGTCTCAAACGAGAAGGAGAGCCGCTGCCGGCGGGTATTCTCCACGGTGCCGCCGCGCGCCAGTTTCTTGAACGAGTCCCGCACCGCGGCGGGAAGCTGGTTCAGGCTCAGGTCCTCCGCGTCGTTGTAGTCCTTCAGTTCCACCCGCACGACGATGCCCCGCAAGTCCACGCGCACCGCATACTCCAGTCCCTGGTGGCTGACCGTCGCTTCGTATTGCTGGCGACCGTCCTCGTTCACGCGGCCCAGCTCGACGATGCGCCCGCCCTCGGCTTCCTTCTGGATCGCCGCCTTCACGGCAGCGGGCACCTCGACGCTGATGGTGTTCGCAGGCTTCTCGTCCTGCGCGCGGGCGAACCACGCGGCAGCGAGCATCAGGGCGGCGAAGGTGGAGAGAAGCAACGGCTTGGTTTTCATGCTGCCGACTGTGGAAGTCCTCCGCCGCGCGTGCAACCCGAATTCGGTCCAGAGCGCGGCTTTCAAGCCGCAGCAGGCAACAGCGACACTTGGCGCTCGATTGCGTCTTTGCGTCCGTTCGCCGCTGCGGCATGAATGCCGCGCTCCATCACCGCTCCGCCGCGATCTGCCGCGCGATGCTTACGAAGGTTGCCATCTCCGCCTCCGAGCCGATGGTGATGCGGAGGTAGTCGCGCACCTCGGGATACTTGAACCAGCGCACGAGCAGCTTCTTCGCGCGCAGCTTGGCGAGCCACTCCTCAGCGGGGAAACGCGGCGGCTTGGCGAGCAGGAAGTTCGTCTGGCTCGGCAGCACGATCCAGCCCAGGCCGGACAATTCGCGCGTGACTTGCTCGCGCGTGGCGATGATACGGCGGAAGTTCCGCCGGTAGTGCGGCAGGTCGTCCAGTGTCGCGAGCGCGGCGACCTGGCCGAGGCCGTTGACATTGTAGCTGTCGCGCACCTTGTCCAACGCGGCGATGAGGGCCGCGTGCCCGACGAAGTAGCCGACGCGCTGGAAGCAGAGCGAGTAAGCCTTCGAGAACGTGCGCGAGACGAGGACGTGCGGGTGCTTGAGCGCGAGCGCCATCGCGTTCTCGCGGGCGAAATCCACGTAAGCCTCGTCGAGAACCACCACGCCGCGTGACTTGGCGCAGAGCGCGTCCAACTCCGCCGTGCGGAAGCCGCATCCGCTCGGGGCGTTCGGCGTGGTGATGAGCGAGAGCGCGGCCTTAAAGTCCCAGCCGCGCTTCGGCAACGCGGCGAGCGCGGGCAGGCTGAAATCAGTTTCGAGCGGCACGGCGTTGGTCGTGGCACCGGCAATTTCCGCGAGCACGGGATAGAGCGAGTAGCTCGGGCTGAAGAACTGCACCGTCGCGCCGCTGACTTTGGACCTTGGACCCTGGACCTTGGACTTTGGGCTCGCCTCCACAAACGTCCGCGTCGCCAGCGCGAGCAGTTCATCCGAGCCGTTGCCGACGATGATGTTCTCGGGCGCGCATCCGTGGAGCTTCGCGAGCTTCTCGCGCAGCGCGGACGCGGTCGGGTTTGGATAGAGCCGAAGGCGGCCATCCACCGCTGCCTTCACGGCCGCGAGCACCTTCGGCGAGGGCGGGTAGGGATTCTCGTTGGTGTTGAGCTTGATGAGGCCGGGAATCTTCGGCTGCTCGCCGGGGACATAGGCGTGCAACCGCTGGACCAGCGGACGAATCAACTTGCGTGGGGCACGGACGGCCATGCGGGGAGTGTCGGGATAAGGGAGCGTCGAGTCGAGCCGGGGTTCACTTCCCGTAGGAGACGACCTGAGGAGTCTCTGACTTTCGGCCGGGACAAGTGAGACTCCTCACGTCGTCTCCTACGAGGCGTCACGCTCCGCAGCGCTTGAGCAAGTTCTGTGTGATGCGCTGCACGCGCTCGTCCGGGCCGTGCGGACGGCTCCAGTGGCTCCACGGCAGTATGTGGCCGGGCGGGGAACTGAGGGCCTGCGGCCACCAGATCGTCGCGGCGTTGAAGATGAGATTGTTCTTGGGGCCGGGGAAAATGGTCGCCGTCCAGTGCGCGGGCGTGGTGCCGCCGCGCCAGACGGTGCCTTCCGCCACGACTTCGAGGCCGGGGATGTTCGCGGGCGCACCGTGATGTTCCCAGCCGACGAGTCCGCGAACAGAATCGCCCTTCTTCATGCCGGTGCCTTCGAAGATCCAGTGCCCCGGCTTCGTGCAGACCCAGTCGCCGCCGCCGTTGAAGGGGACGATGCTGCGCGCACCGATGATATCCGCCTCGTTACGTGAGTCGCGTTTCCAATCCTTGGTGAACACGCTGATGGACTCCTCGATTTCCTTGTCGGTCAGCCCGGCGTAGATGCCGGTGCGCTGGAGAATGCGATTCGGCTGCCCACTGGACGAGGGCTTGAACGGAGTGCGTCCAAAGACGGAGTTGCCCGAGAGCCAGAGCGCGTTGGTGCCCGCGGCGATGGCTGATTTCATCGCATCGTATTGCCGCACGTCCCAATACTCGTCGTGGCCGACACTGAGGAACGTCTTGCAGCGCGTGATCTGCGCGGCGTCGAGGCAGTCGCTGTTAGAGCAATAGGTCACATCGTAGCCGTGCTGTTCGAGCCAGTAGGCGAGCGGGAATTCCCACAGCAGATATTCGCCGGAGCCAATGGAGAGCGGGTGCTCGTAGATCTGCGCATATTTCCCGTAAGGCCGGTCGAAGCTCACCTCGGTGCCGAGGGCGTGCGCGCCGCGCGGGTCGGTGTAGAGCGAGTAATCGTTGGGCCAGCGGTTGTAGGCCTGCCAGGTGTTGTCACTGCACTGGAAGAGGAGGTCGGCCGGGCGTTCGTCGCGGACGATGAAGATGATGTAGCTCTGCCAGTAAGGCTCGCTGGCCTTGTCCGGCACGGTGGTCAGCCGCGTGAGATAAACGCCGCTCGGCCAGGTGGAGGGAATTTTGAGGGAGATGACCGGTGCCCACTTGCACTCGCGCAGACGGTTCTCGCCAATGGCCGGCTCGGCCTGCTTGGTGCCGGGAAGCGGGCCTTCCTGCATCATCAGCCGCGCGCCGCGTCCGCCGTAGTAGCCGGTGCGGAAGACCTCGAACAAGAACTTCGCGTCCGGGTTGACGCTGATCATGAAGTCCAGCGTCTCGCCCGCCTTCACGCTCTGGCGCGAGCAGTAGCCCTCGATGGCGGGCGCGCGGTAGCCGCCGGTCTTGTCGAGGCGGACGCGGGTGAGCTGCCAGTCGAGGGAGCCGGGCTTGGCGTTCTCGTCGGCGATGAGCGATCGCTGGCGAGGGGCGAGGGATTTGGCCTTCTGCTGCGCGCGCGCGTCGCTGGCGACCAGCGTGGCGGCGGTTGCGGCGGAGGCTTGGAGGAATTCGCGGCGACCAAGACGGGAGGAGCGCGGTTTCATGTGGAATGGTGAAGGGGAGATTGGCGCGGCGGAGGGATTATTCAACGGCGGTGTTTTAGCCGAACTACATACACCTGAGGCCGTCCGCTTGGAGCGCGGCCTTCAGGCCGCAGAAACGTGCGGTGACACGAGTGTGCTTGGCCTGCTGCGGCTTTCTGCGGCGTGAACGCCGCGCTCCCAATCCGTCAGCGACTCCTCACGTCGTTTCCTACGCGAAGAGGTCGCGAGCAGCCGCGATGTCGCGGGTGATCTGAGATTTCAGCGCCTCGACGGTCGGGAATTTCTGCTCGTCGCGCAGTTTGGCGGCGAAGGTGAGTTCGAGTTCTGCGCCGTAGATTTCTTCCGCGAAGTCGAGGAGGTGAACTTCGCACTGCAGGCGCGGGGCGGGGCTGGCGAGCGTGGGGCGGAGGCCGAGGTTCAGCGCTCCGTGCAATTCGCGGCCACCCAAGCGGGCTTGGACGGCATAGACGCCGCTGGGTGGCAGCGCGAGGTTGGCCACATCGAGGTTCGCCGTGGGGACGCCGAGCTGGCGCCCGAGTTGATCGCCGCGAACCACATTGCTGGCGATGGCATACTCGCGGCCGAGCATCTGGGTGGCGGCGTCGAGGTCGCCCGCGCGGACGGCTTCGCGGATGCGCGTGCTGCTGACGGGCACGCCGTCGAGCGCCAGGGCGGCGAGACCATGGACGGTGAACTTGAGTTCTGCGCCCAGTTGCTTGAGGAGCGCAACGGTGCTGCTACGCCGGTGGCCGAAGGTGAATTCGCTGCCCACGCAGACGCTGTGCAGCTGGCCGAAATCGCGGGCCAGGGCACGGATGAACTGCTCGCCGGTCTGCTCGCTGAACGCGCGGTCGAAGCGGATGAGCAGCGTGTTCGCAACGCCGAGCGACTCGATGGCGCGGAGCTTTTGCGGCAGCGAGTAGAGCATCGGTGGCACGCGGTCCGGCGCGACGATGACGTTCGGATGGCGGTCGAAGGTGATGACCACGGGCACGCCGCCGAGTTGGTGGGCATCCGCGAGCGTCTGCCGGATGACTTGCTGGTGACCGAGATGCACGCCGTCGAACACGCCGATGGCTACGCAGACCTTGCGCGGGCCGGGCTGGAGTTCAGTTGCGGCGCCGAGGACACGCATCAGCGGGCGAGTTGCAGGAAGGGGATGACGCGCTTCTCCAACTCGTCCGGCCGGAGGGCGAGGATGGCGTCGAGCGTGAGGGCGTCGGCCACGTCCCATTTGCCGGAGGTGACGCGGCGGAGCGTGGCGAGGTGCGCGCCGCAGCCGAGCTTCTGTCCCAGGTCATGCGCGAGCGAACGGACGTAGGTGCCCTTGGTGCAGGCGACGCGGAACTTCGCGACCGGCTCCGTGTAGGCGGTGAAGCGGTAGTTGAAGATGTGGACGAGGCGCGGCTCGCGGACGACTTCGATGCCCTTGCGCGCGAGCTTGTAGAGGGCGACGCCGCCCTGCTTCTTGGCGGAAACCATCGGCGGGACTTGCGGGAGGTCGCCGATGAACGCGCTGGCGGCCTCGTTCAACTGCTCGAGCGTGAGCGGCGGCACAGGCGCGGTGGCGGTGACTTCGCCGTCGGCGTCGTAACTGTCGGTCGTCTCGCCGAACTTGATGTCGCCCTCATACACCTTGTCGTCGGACATGAGCTTCTCGGAGAGCTTGGTGCCGCGCCCGAGCACGATGATGAGCAGCCCGGTGGCGTTGGGATCGAGCGTGCCGCAGTGGCCGACCTTCTTGATGCCGAACTTGCGGCGGATGTCGTCCACCACGTCGTGCGAAGTGCAACCGGCGGGCTTGTCCACGAGCAGGGCACCGTCAAGGGGATCAAACTGGAGCATGAGAAATCAAACGAACAGAACGCCGCCTACTTCGCGGCGTCCAGGGCTTTCTTGATGGCGGCGATGACCTTGCGCTGCACGGAGAGCGGCTTGCCGGCGATGCGCGCGCCCGCCGCCGCCGGGTGGCCACCGCCGCCGAACTTGCCAGCGACCTCGTTCACGTTCACGCGCTCGCTCTTGGAGCGCAGGCTGATGCGGGTCAACTCGGGCTCCACTTCCTCGAAGACGCACGCTACGACGACCGGCTCGATGTCACGGATGTGGTCAATGAGACCTTCGCTGTCGTTGGTGTCCGCGCCGGTGCGGGTGTAGTCGCGCTGGCGCAGCCAGAACCACGCGATCTGGTCGTCGTGCGTGGTGCGGAAGCTGTTGAAGACATGGCGCAGGAGCTTGGCGCGCGACAGCGGGTAGCTCTGATAGACCTCGTTGCAGACGCGCGCGAGGTTCGCGCCGTGGCGCACGAGGTCGGCGGCGACGTGGTAGGTGCCTGGCGTGGTGCTCGGGTAGCCGAAGCTGCCGGTGTCGGTGGAGATCGCGGTGAAGAGGCAGTCGGCAATCGCCGGCGTGACCTGCCAGCCGGCGTGCTTGAGCAGTTCGTAGATCAACTCGCCGGTCGCGGGCACGCGGGCGGAGACCCAGTTCAGGTCCGCGTAGCGCGTGTTGCTCTCGTGATGGTCAATGTTGATGAAGTCACGGCGCTGCTCGATGCACTTCCCGGCGGTGCCCAGGCGCTCGAAGCTCGCGCAGTCGGTGGCGATGACGAGGTCGAACTTGCGGCCCGGCTCGGGCTTCTGCACGAGGCCGTTCGGGACCATGAAGCGAAGCTTCTGCGGGACGGCGTCCTGGTTCCAGACGGTGACCTGCTTGCCTTGGTTCTGGAGCGCGAGGGCGAGGCCGACTTGCGAGCCGATGCAGTCGCCATCGGGCCGGACGTGGCCGACGACGCAGATGGTTTTCGCGCGGCGGATGCCGTCGAGGATCTCGTCGAGGACGTGGGTGTAGCCGGTCACTTCGGGGGCTCCTGTTTCTCCAACTCGTCCATGATGGAGAGGATGCGATTGCCACGCTCGACGCTTTCGTCGAGGTGGAACTGAATCTTGGGTGTGAAGCGCAGGACTATGCTGCGGCCCATCTCGAATTGAATCTGGCCGCGGTTTCCGTTGAGCCGGTTCATCGCGCGCTTCTTGGCATCGGCCTTGCCCACGACGCCGATGTAAACCTTCGCCTCCTTCAAGGCTGGCGAGACGGTCACGTCGCTGACGGTGATGAGTCCATTGTCGCCGCCGGGTGGAAAATCGCGGCGGATGATCTCGCCCAGCGTGCGCTTGAGCATCTCACGCACTCGTTCGAGGCGGACTTTCATGGGCACTGGTGAACGGCGGTCAGCTCAACGCCTGCTTCACCTTCTCGACGGTGTAGCACTCGATGGCGTCGCCAATTTGAAACTCGTTGAAGCCGTCGATGCGGATGCCGCATTCGAGGCCGGAGCGCACCTCGTTGACTTCGTCCTGGAAGCGGCGCAGCGAGAGGGTGACGCCCTCGTAAACGAGGTTCTTCTTGCGCATGACGCGGACCTTGCCCTTGACGATGCGGCCCATCGTGACGGCGCAACCGGCGACGGCCCCGCCCTTGGACAGCTCGAAGATCTGCCGGACCTCGGCGCTGCCGACGACGACATCCTTGAGCACAGGCGGGAGCAGGCCGGCCATGGCCTCCTTCACCTCGTCGATCAACTCGTAGATGATGGCGTAGAGCTTGATCTGCACGCCGTATTGCTTGGCCTTCTCGTTCGTGCCCGAGTCAATGCGCGTGTGGAAGCCGAGGATGACGCACTTGGACGCGCCGGCGAGGTCCACGTCCGACTCGGTGACGGTGCCGACGGCGTGGTGGACGATTTCGAGCGTGACCTTGGTGGCCTCGATTTTCTTGAGCGCCTCGACGATGGCCTCGACGGAACCCTGGGTGTCCGCCTTGACGACGACCTTGAGCGTGAGCTGCTGGTTTTCGGCGATCTTGGCGAAGAGGTTTTCCAAGGTGACGCGGGGCTGGCGTTCCTCGGCGGCAGCGGCCTTCTCGTTGTCCACGGCGGAGAACTCGGAGCCG